>NZ_CDRNDK010000280.1:0-8647 GCF_977012225.1 Planomonospora algeriensis
CGAGTGGGGCGGCGGCGAGTGCGGCGCGGGCCCGCTCGCGGACGGCGTCCAGGCGGTCGTAGAGGGCGTCCAGGCGGGCCTGCTCGGTCCGCAGCGCTTCGGCGAGGGCGGGGTCGGGTTGACGGGATCCCATCTCTTTGCTAGACTCCTGTCCAATGGGTTTTGTATATCCAAGAGACGGTTGAGTATAGCGTTCCCGTCTTCCTCCCGCCTGCCCGCGCACCGGGAAGGACCCCCGGCCGCCACCCTCGCAGAGCCGACCCCGCCCCGGCTCGGCACCGGACGGGCCGAGGGCGCCTCACCGGCCGCGCGGCCGCAGCCCGCCCAGCAGCCAGCGGCCGGCCACCGCGCCGGCCAGATGCGGCGGTACGGTCCCCGCCCCCAGGCCCACCTCCACCAGCAGGTCGAACACCTCCCTGCGCCGGGAGGCCACCGCGATCGCCGCGTCGATGAAACCGGGAAAGCGGGCGGCGCGGGCCAGCACGTCGGTGGTGCGCAGGTGCCGCCCCAGGGCCCCACGCAGCGCCCGCCGGTAGGCGGGCAGCGGGTCACCGGCCGCCCGCACCGCCGCCTCCCCGGCCAGGCGGCCCGAGAGCAGCGCGTAGTAGATGCCCTCGCCGGTCAGCGGGTTGATGAGGCTGGCGGCGTCACCGGCGAGCATCACCCGGCCCGCGCCGGGCCCCGGCCGCCCGCACGACAGCGGCAGATGATGCGCCCGCAGGTCCCGGGCGGGCAGGTCGGGCAGCAGCTCGGCGAGCCGGCCGTGCAGCACCCGGCGGCCGGGCAGGTCACAGGCCCGCAGCCGGGGCAGGAGCATGCCGAAGCCGACGTTGGCGCTGCCGTCGCCGACCGGGAACGACCAGGCGTAGGCCGGCCAGCCCTCCCGCTGCATGGCGATGAGCTGGACGTCGTCGTCGGCGGGCACGTCGGCGTAGCCGCGCACCGCGATCGCGGTGTGCCGCTCGGGGGCGGCCGGCAGGCCGATGAGGCGCCGCACGGTCGAGTTGGCCCCGTCGGCGGCGACGACGGCGCGGGCGGTGAAGATCCCGTCGACGACCACGTGCGAGCCGCGCTCGGCCAGTGCCCGCACCCGGTGGCGGCGCACCTCGACCCCGCGCTCCCGGGCCGCCTCCACCAGGCGGGCGTCGAAGACCCGGCGGGGTACGACGTGGTTGGGCCGGGCGACGGTCGCCCGGACGCGCTCACCGCCCGGCGAGACCACCTCCAGGCGCCGCGTCGGCCGGTAGTCGTCGAGCAGGCCGGACAGGCCGAGCCGGGCCAGCTCGTCGCGGCCGTGGGCGGCGATGCCGTCGCCGCAGGCCTTGTCGCGGGGGGAAGTCCTCCCGGTCCAGCAGCAGCACCCGCGCGCCGGGGCGCAGCTGCCTGGCCCGCAGCGCCGCCGCCGAGCCCGCCGGACCCGCCCCGACGACCACCAGATCCCATACGCCGTCCACCGCACCGCTCACCCCGGTGGTCTGCCACGCTGCGCCCCGGCGAAACCCGACCGGTCGGTGATCGGACGGCAGATAGGAACGGCTACTGCGGTCACAGCCGCTAGGAGATTCGCTCAATGCACTTGAAGTGATGCTCTGAGAATTACGGAAGAACCTGTAACGATGGAACCATGCAGATGGCTGCCGGTTTCCCCACCTCTCCGTTCGAGGATCTCGTTCCAGCCATCGGCTACGTGCGTGTGTCCATGATGCTGGGCGAAAAGATCTCACCGGAAGTCCAGATGGACGCGATCAAAGCATGCGCCGCTCGCAGAGGACGTGGATGCCCGCACCCCGTCGGGCAGGCTCGCCCGCGGCATCCACTTCGAGTTCGCCGCCTACCACCCCGACCTGGTGGGGGCGCGCTGGTCGGAGGCGTTCCAGAATCGGCTCAGGCGCGGGCTTCCACCGCTGGGGGGTGACTACTTCGGGTACGTGCGTCGAGGCCGTCAGCCGCATCCGCTGTTCCATGACCGGACGATCCTGAACCCGGAGGACGGGCCGGAACGCTACGGGCCTGATGCCGAGGGCGGTACCGGAGAGATCCTGGCCGGGCTGTACCGGCGCTGGCTGGCCGATCGGAGCTTCTACGCGCTGGCCAAGGACTTGAACATGCGGATGGTGCGTACTCCCGGCGGCAGGGAGTGGCGGCAGGACGAGATCGCATGGATGCTCGACCAGGGATTCGGCGCGGGAAAGATCAGCGTGCATGACCCGGCATGCGAGTGCGGCCGGGCGACGCGTTGCAACCGCAGGGCGCTGTTTCCGGGCGCGCATCGGGCGGTGATCGACGGGGAGACATGGAAGGCGTACACAGCCGCGCGTCAGACGATGAAGCGGCTGCCGCGCAAGTCGCGTACGTCGCTGCATTCACTTTCAGGGCTGATCGTGTGCGGGATGTGCGGACGCTCGTGGAGGACGGGCGGCTGCTGCGGGAGGAACTGCGGGGGAAGGCGGGGACGGTCTATCGGCTCTCCCGGACCGAAGAACACGCGCCGTCCCGAGTCGGGCATTCCTGACCCGGGGGCCGGGGACGGCGCGTCCCGCCACGGGCTCCAGGACTGCCGATGAACCAGCCGATCAAAGTGGCGCAAAGTCGTTGTTCCGGCCGTACCCTCTTGTTGCAGACTGGCGTGGAAGGGCGTGGAAGTGGATCCGGCAGGCGGTCAGGCCGCCAGGAGTGAGACTCCTGGGACTAGTTTTTCCGCGGTGCTGGAGCGCATCACCTACGCCAACGAGGAGACCGGCTACACCATCGCCCGGGTGGCCACCGAGCGGTCGGGGTCGGAGCTGCTGACCGTGGTGGGGCCGCTGCTGGGCGCGCAGGTGGGCGAGTCGCTGCGGCTGACCGGCCGGTGGGGCTCGCACCCGCGCTACGGCCGCCAGTTCGAGGTGTGGTCCTACACCACGGTGCTGCCGGCCACCGTCCAGGGCATCCAGCGCTACCTGGGCTCCGGGCTGATCAAGGGCATCGGGCCGAAGATGGCCGAGCGGATCGTCGCGCACTTCGGCACCGCGACCCTGGAGGTCATCGAGACCGCCCCCGAGCGGCTGGTCGAGGTCCCCGGCCTGGGCCCCAAGCGCACCAAGCTGATCGCGACCGCCTGGGAGGAACAGAAGATCATCAAAGAGGTGATGGTCTTCCTGCAGGGGGTCGGGGTGTCCACCTCCATCGCGGTGCGCATCTTCAAGCAGTACGGCGACCGCTCCATCGAGGTCGTCAGGAGCGAGCCGTACCGGCTGGCCGACGACGTGTGGGGCATCGGCTTCAAGACCGCCGACACCATCGCCCAGGCCGTCGGCATCCCCCATGACAGCCCCGAGCGGGTCAAGGCGGGCCTGCGCTACACCCTGTCGCAGGCGGCCGACGACGGCCACTGCTACCTGCCGGCGCCCAACCTGCTCGGCGACGCCGTCAAGATCCTGGAGGTGCCCGCCGAGCTGGCCGCCCGCTGCCTGGAGGAGCTGGTCGCCGAAGAGGGCGTGGTCCGCGAGGAGCTGCCCGCAGGCGAGGTGACGATCCCCGCGGTCTACCTGGTGCCGTTCCACCGCGCCGAGCTGTCGCTGGCCCGGTCGCTGCGGGCGCTGCTGGGCGCCGGCCACGACCGGCTGGGCGCCTTCGCCGGCGTCGACTGGCCGGTGGCCTTGGAGTGGCTGCGCGGCCGTACCGGCGCCGAGCTGGCAGCCGAGCAGGAGAAAGCGGTGCGGCTGGCGCTCACCGAGAAGGTCGCGGTGCTGACCGGCGGACCGGGCTGCGGCAAGAGCTTCACGGTGCGCTCCATCGTCACGCTGGCCCGCGCCAAGAAGGCCAAGGTGATCCTGGCCGCGCCCACCGGCCGGGCCGCCAAGCGCCTGGCGGAGCTGACCGGCCACGAGGCGACCACGGTGCACCGGCTGCTGCAGCTGCGCCCCGGCGGGGACGCCACCTTCGACCGCGACAACCCGATCGACGCCGACCTGGTCGTCGTCGACGAGGCCTCCATGCTGGACCTGCTGCTGGCCAACAAGCTGGTCAAGGCCGTCGCGCCCGGCGCGCACCTTTTGTTCGTCGGTGACGTCGACCAGCTGCCGTCGGTCGGCGCGGGAGAGGTCCTGCGCGACCTGCTGGCCGCCGAGGAGGAGATCCCCCGGGTACGGCTGACCCACATCTTCCGCCAGGCCCAGGAGTCGGGCGTGGTCACCAACGCCCACCGGGTCAACACCGGCCTGATGCCCGCGCTGGAGGGCATGAAGGACTTCTTCCTGTTCCCATGCGAGGAGCCGGAGGAGATCGCGGCGCTGACCGTCGACGTGGTCGCCAACCGCATCCCGCGCAGGTTCGGCCTCAACGCCCGCCGGGACGTGCAGGTGCTGGCGCCGATGCACCGCGGCGCGGCCGGGGCAGGCAACCTCAACACCGTGCTGCAGGAGGCGCTCACCCCGGCCCGCGAGGGCATGCCCGAGCGCCGCTACGGCGGGCGGGTGTTCCGCGTCGGCGACAAGGTCACCCAGCTGCGCAACAACTACGACAAGGGCGCCGCCGGGGTGTTCAACGGCACCGTCGGCGTGGTGACCGACATCCGGCCCGACGACCACAAGCTGCTGGTGCGCACCGACGAGGACGAGGAGGTCGAGTACTCCTTCGACGAGCTCGACGAGCTCGCCCACGCTTATGCGGTCTCCATCCACCGCTCCCAGGGCAGCGAGTACCCCGCGGTGGTGATCCCGCTGGCCACCAGCGCGTGGATGATGCTGCAGCGCAACCTGCTCTACACCGCGATCACCCGCGCCAAGAAGCTCGTCGTCATCGTCGGCTCACGCCGGGCGCTGGGCCAGGCGGTGCGCACGCGCGGCGCCGGGCGCCGCCACACCAGCCTCACCCACCGGCTCCGCCAGGGCTGACCGTGCCCGCTGGCCCGCGGCGGGAGGGGGGTCCGGCGGCGGCGCCGAGGTGCGTGATCGAGGTCGCGGCGGACGGGCAGGCCCGCGGCCCGCCGGCTGCCCCTGACCGTCCGTGCTCTCGGCCCGGGGCCGGGAGCACAGGCGCGGATCACCGGCGGGCATGGAGAGCCGGATTCATCTTGATGAGCCGGTGACTCCATGTCAACAGCCACCCGACCAATGAATGTTACCTAAATGTGACACTTTCGGTCTGAACCCTGGACGTCCCACGCGCATCTCCTATTAGTGTTTTTAGACGCAGTTTGCTGCCGTATGGGGGATGGGGTTGTGTTGAACGTGGGATCCCGACGACTCAGGACGCCGCTGGCCGGACTGGCGGTGGCGGCCACGGCCGTGCTCGTCGCCTCCTGCTCCAGCGGACCGGCCGAGACGGCCCCCGTCGCCGACCGCAAGGACGCCGGCGGTGCGCAGGCCAGCCCGGCCGCGCCGGTCATAAAGATCAGCCCCGCCGAAGGCAGCGACACCGTCCGCCCGGACAAGAAAGTGGTCGTCACCGCCGCCGGCGGACCCCTCGAGCAGGTCACCGTGGAAAGCGACGGCCGGCAGCTCGAAGGCGAGTTCGACGCCGCCCGCAGCAAGTGGGTCTCCACCGCACCGCTCAAGCCCGCCAGCGACTACACCGTCTCGGCCACCGCCGCGGGCGGCACCACCGCCAGCAGCTCCTTCACCACCCTCAAGCCGAAGGTCGAGCTGGCCGTGGCGGACGTGACCCCCGCCGTCAAGGGCGAGAAGGTCGGCGTGGGAGCACCGATCATCGTCAGGTTCAACAACCCCATCCTCTCCAAGGCCGGCAAGGCCAACGTCGAGCGGGCCCTTGAAGTCGAGGCCGAGCACCCCGTCGAGGGTGCCTGGCGGTGGATCGACGACACCACGGTGATCTACCGCACCGCCAAGTTCTGGAAGGCCCACCAGAAGGTGACCTTCACCGCCCGCCTCCAAGGGGTGCAGGGCGGCAAGGACATGTACGGCACCAAGGACCTCACCAAGACCATCCGCATCGGCGCCGCCCAGATCTCCACCGTCGACACCCGCAAGCACGTCATGATCGTCAAGCGGGACGGCAAGACCGTCAAGAAGATGCTGATCAGCGCCGGCATGGCCACCACCCGCGCCTACACCACCACCAGCGGTGTGCACCTGGTGATGGGCAAGTCCAACCCCGAGCGGATGATCTCCCCGGGGTTCGAGAAGGGCCACCCAGAGTACTACGACGTCATGATCAACCATGCCGTCCGGTTCTCCAACAGCGGCGAGTACGTCCACGCCAAGAACAACGTCTGGGCCCAGGGCCGGCGCAACGTCAGCCACGGCTGCATCAACGCCCGCCCCGACCAGGCCAAATGGTTCTACGACAACGCCCAGCGCGGCGACGTGATCACCATCAAGGGCACCGACCGCGCCGTCGAATGGAACAACGGCTGGAGCTACTGGCAGCTGTCGTTCAAGGAGTGGAAGAAGGGCAGCGCCCTGACCGGCTCCGCCGCCGCCGGCTGACCCCGGCCCCCGGCCGGCCCGGCTTGCGGGAACCGCCCGGCCGCCTCGAGGGCCTCAGCGCCCGCGACGCCCTCGAACCGGCCCGCCACCTCAGGCCGACCCGCCCCTAGAGCAGGGGACAGCTGCCGGGCCGCGGCCGCCCCGGCGGCACCGGCGGGGGACCGGACCGCAGCCGGTAGCGCTCGGCCAGCCGGTCCACCTGCCCGACGACCCGGCGGACGTAGCCGTCATCGGCGTCGGGGCCACCGCCGTACAGCTCCTCATAACGGGCGACCAGCCCGGGATGCCGCTCGGCCAGCCACGACAGGTACCACTCGCGGGCGCCCGGCGGCAGGCGCAACACCCGCGGCTCCACGGCCGCGGCGCCCGCCGCGGCGATCCGCCGCACGGTCGCGGCCAGCTGGTCGGGCGAGTCGGTCAGCAACGGCAGGACCGGCGCCATCGCCACCCCGCACGCCACCCCGTGCTCGGCCAGCGCGGCCACCAGCTCCAGGCGCTTTTGCGCGCTGGGCGCCCCCGGCTCGACCGCCCGGCGCACCTGTCGTCGACGAACGCCACCGACACCACCACCCCCGCCCCGGCGGCCCGCCAGCGCACCGGCGTCGCGCAGCACCAGCGGGCTCTTGGTGCGCACCGTGAACGCCGCCCCCGCCTCGGCCAGCGCGGCGACCACCCCGGGCATCAGCCGGTAGACCTCCTCGGCGGGCTGATAGCAGTCGCCGGTCAGGCCCACCGTGACCGGCCCCCCGTCCCACCTGCGGGCCAGCTCGGCCCGCAGCCTCCGCACGATGTCGGTGCGCACCACGATCCGCGAATCGAAGTCGGCGCCCGAGTCCAAGCCGAGACGGCGGTGCCCCCGCCGCGCCGGGCAGTAACGGCACGCCTGCGCGCACCCGCGGTACGGATTGACCGCCCAGCCGCCGGGCACGGCCTCCAGCGCGGTGCGGGTCCGCACCTCGTAGCAGGTCAGCGCGCCATGGACCCGCCTCACCGCGGTGCGTTCGATCCGCGGCCGCGTGTCGGGCGCCTCGGCCACCAGCGCGGGGGAGTCCCATCCCATGACGCCCAGTGGAACACGCTTTCGACTCCGGCCGCAACCGGTTCGCCCCGCGGCCGCCCCGGTGATCCTCCGGCGTCTCCGGACCCCGCCGCGACCGGCGGCACCCCGCGCTCCACACCGGAGCGGCCGCGCGCCCCCGCAGCGCGTCGCCTAGGCTGGCCAGGTGCTGAAACCCGCCTACCCGATCCGTACCGAGCGCCTCCTGCTGCGCCCGTTCACCCCCGGCGACCTGGACGCCCTGCACGCCGTCCAGTCACTGCCCGAAGTCACCCGCTACCTGTACTGGGGACCCCGCGACCGCGAGCAGGCCGGCCAGGCCCTGGAGGCCAAGATCGGCCAGAGCGCGCTGCTGGACGAAGGCCAGGCCCTGTCCCTGGCGGTGGAGGTCGCCGCCACCGGCGAACTGGCCGGCGACGCCCTGCTGTTCTGGCACAGCCGCGTCCACCGCTCCGGCGAGATCGGCTACGTCTTCCACCCCGACCACCACGGCCGCGGCTACGCCACCGAGGCCGCCCGCGCCCTGCTCGGACTCGCCTTCGACGGCCTGGACCTGCACCGCGTCACCGCCCGCCTCGACGGCCGCAACACCGCCTCGGCCCGCGTGCTGGAACGCCTGGGCATGCGACGCGAAGCCCACCTGGTGGAGAACGAGTGGGTCAAGGGCGAGTGGACCGACGA
The DNA here is from genome assembly GCF_977012225.1 of Planomonospora algeriensis. Lineage (NCBI taxonomy): Bacteria > Bacillati > Actinomycetota > Actinomycetes > Streptosporangiales > Streptosporangiaceae > Planomonospora > Planomonospora algeriensis. The sequence goes on from NZ_CDRNDK010000280.1 coordinate 8,167, forward strand.
ACTGGTGTACGCGATCCTGCAGCGCGACTGGCGGCGGCAACCCCGATGAACCACCCGGCGGACGGCCCCGCGGACGACCCGGCGGACGTCCCGGCGGTCATCCTGCACCTGGCCCTCACCGCCGACTGGCAGGCCGCCCGCACGGCGGGGGAGTACCGCGTCTCCACCCTGGGCCGGACCCTGGAGCAGGAAGGCTTCATCCACGCCTGCGCCGGCCCCGCCCAGCTGCGCGGTGTCGCCGACCGATTCTACCGCGGCGCCACCGAACCGCTCACCCTGCTCACCATCGACCCGGCGGGACTCGACGTCCGCATGGAACCCCCGGCCGACCCCGCCGCCGGCCCCGCGGAGACCTTCCCGCACGTCTACGGCCCGATCCCCCTCGCCGCCGTCGTCTCGGCCACCCCGTTCACCCCCGCCTGACGCCCCGCCGGGTGCGCCATAGCGGGCCTCACCGGCGCGCGCGGACCCGGTCCCCGGC
>NZ_CDRNDK010000281.1:0-8608 GCF_977012225.1 Planomonospora algeriensis
GGACGGCGGTCGCTGCGGTAGCCGGTGCGGCGGCGTGCCTCCCGGGACGCGGCGACGGCCTCGGCGGCCACCGCCGAGTCCAGCGGCTCCACCTTGACGTGCGCCGGGAAGGCCACCGCCGTGCGGCGCAGATGCGACCAGAGCGGCAGGCCGCCCGCGGCGATCAGTACGGCGGCCCCGCCAGGACGGCGCGCTCGGCCGGTGCGCGGTCGCCCAGCGCCACGGCCAGCGGCCACAGCGCGCCGAGCAACGCGACGGTGCAGGCGATCCCGCGGTGGAAGCGCTCGGCCTCCGAACCCGGCCAGGGGTCGACGGCCCGGGTGACCTCCCGGCCGGCGTCGGAGACGGTGCAGGCGTCCTTCACCGGGCAGGCGTTGCACACCGCCGGTCTGGCCCGGTAGCGCATCACCCGGTTGTCCGGGTCGAAGGAGTGCGGCCACAGCCACTGGTCCTCCGGGCAGATCCAGGCGTCGTGGTCGGCGTGGTAGGTGAAGGCGCCCGACCGCCAGTCGGAGGTGCGGCCGGCGGCGCGCCTGGCCAGGCGGTCCAGGGCGAAGGCGACCAGCAGCAGGAAGACCCCGTAGGCGACGGCCGGCCAGACAGCGGAATCGATCATCATCGTCCTCCCGCGCCGGACGGGTCGTCGGGCTGCCGCCGGTCGGAGGCGTACCGGGCCGGCCCGGTCTCCGGCCCGGTGGCCCCGCCGTCGCCGGCGACCGGCACCGGCTGTCTCTCCACGAACAGCTCCTCGACCGGGACGTCGCCGGTGGTGGAGCGGATCCGGTGCCGGATGCCGAGCCAGGTGATGTAGAGGAAGGGCAGCACCCCGCCGAAGATGAAGATCAGGTCGCCGGGCATGCGCAGCCACTCCAGGACGGCGTTGCCCGGCTGCATGATGTACTCCAGCGAACGGGCTTCGTAGTAGCCGTCGTTGACCGAGTGCCACAGCTGGATCACGCCCAGCGGCAGCAGGGTGGCGAAGACCATCCAGGCGAGCCCGATGTTCAGCGACCAGAACGAGAGCTTGGCCAGCCGGTCCGGCCAGAACCGGGCGGGGATGAGGTAGCGCAGCGCGAAGAAGGCCAGGCCCACGGCGAGCATGCCGTACACGCCCATCATCGCGCCGTGCCCGTGGTTGGAGGTCAGCGCGGTGCCGATCTGGTAGTAGGACACGATCGGCAGGTTGATCAGGAAGCCGAAGACGCCGGCGCCCAGGAAGTTCCAGAAGCCCACCGCGACCATGAACATCACCGCCCAGCGGTGCGGGAAGGGCGCGGAGCTGCGCGACTCCTGGCGGGAGCCGAGCTGCAGGAAGGTCCAGGCCTCGATGGTGAGGAAGGTCAGCGGGATGATCTCCATGGCGGAGAAGAAGGCGCCCAGGGCCATGTGCTCCACCGGTGTGCCGGAGAAGTACAGGTGGTGCATGGTGCCGAGGACGCCGCCGGCGGAGTAGAGGATGATGTCGAGGAAGATGAGCTGCAGCGCGATCTTCCGGCGCACCACCCCGAGCATCACGAAGATGTAGGCGACCATGACGGTGGTGAACAGCTCCAGGAAGTCCTCCACCCACAGGTGCACCACCCAGAACCGCCAGAACTCGCTGACCGTCAGGTGGTTCCCGGTCCCGGCGAGCAGCCCGACGGCGTAGAAGCCGGGGATCGCCAGGCCGGCGTAGAAGAACACCCACGGCAGGTTCGCCCGGTGCTCGGTCCTCAGCCGGCTGCGGATCACCCGGTAGAGCATGAAGATCCAGATGAACATGCCGGCGGTGAGCAGGACCTGCCACACCCGGGGCAGGTCCAGGTACTCCCACTGCTGGTCCCAGAACGGGGAGCCCTCCGCCCACTGGACCCCGAAGACGCTCAGCGCCTCACCGAACAGCGAGCCGACGACCACCAGGGTCAGTGCGCCGAGCAGGCCGTAGGCCAGCCAGTGCTGCCTCTTCGGCTCCCGGCCGGAGATGTAGGGCGCCAGGAAGATCCCGGCGGCCAGGAAGGACGCCGCCGTCCAGAACAGCGCCAGCTGCAGATGCCAGGTCCGGGCGAGGTTGAACGGCAGCAGCCGGGCCAGGTCCAGGCCGAAGAAACTCGACAGGTCGGCCCGGTAGTGCTCGATCGCCGCGCCCAGGAGCGCCTGCACGAGGAAGAGCGCGGCCACCACGAAGAAGAACCAGGCGGTGGCGCGCTGGGCCGGGGTGACCTCTACCTCGCCGGGCTGCTTGAACGCCAGCGGGCGGGCCTCGGCGCTGTGCCAGCCGATCTGCCGGTTCCAGCGCCCGTAGAGCGCGAAGAGGATCCCGATGCCCACCAGCAGGGCCGTCAGCGACAGTCCGCTCCACACCAGGGCGTCGGCCGTCGGGGAGTTGCCCACCCGCGGCTCGGGCGGCCAGTTGTTGGTGTAGGAATAGTCGTGCCCCGGGCGCTCGGCGGCGGACGCCCACGCCGTCCAGCCGAAGAACGCGGTGAGGTCGTGGATGTCGGCGGGGTCGGTGATGGCCTTCGGGATGAGCCCGTACCGGGTGCTGTCGGTGCCGAAGAAGCCCGCGTAGTGCCGCTTGAGCCCTTCGAAGGCCCGCACCTGGGCGGCGGTGATCCGCAGCGTGCCGGTGGCCTCGTCGTAGTGGTTGGCGCGCAGCATCCGCGCCACCTCGGCCTGCGGGTCCCGGACGCCGGAGGCGCGCAGCTCCTCCTCGATGGCGACGGCCGAGCGGCGCAGGTAGTCGGCGGTGTAGTCCGGCCCCAGGTAACCGCCGTGGCCGACGATGGAGCCGTACTGCTGCAGCCCCCGGCGCAGGAAGACCTGCTGCCCGGAGGTGATGTCCGCGCCGGTGAAGACGACCTGGCCCCGCTCGTCGACGACCCGCTGGGGCAGCGGCATCGAGTCGGTGTAGGTGCGCAGCGCCAGCAGCCCCATCACGAAGAACCCGAAGACCATCACCAGGGCGACCCCCTGGAGCCAGCCCTTGGAGACCAGCAGTTCCGAACGCCGGGCCGGGCCCGTTTCCGGAGAGCCTGTCCGTACCACCGTCGCACCCCCTCGTCACTCGCGGTCGACCGGACACGGGCACGCGGACGAGGGGGAGCCCGTCACCGGCCGGCAGTGTGGCCGACCCTAGGATCCGCGGGCGGGCGGCGGGAGGAACACGCGGTGCCCATTGCGAAAGATGTGGTTGATGCGAGTTGCGGATGGAATGCCTTTACCCTGCCTGTATGACGGTGGGATTCCTGCTCTGCTCCGATCCGCTCCGGCCGCGGCGGGCCGACCCGCACTTCGAGCGGGAGGCGCGGGCCGTACGGGAGGCGGACGCCCCGCTGGCGCTGGTCGACCACGACGCGCTGGCGGCGGGCCGCGCCGAGGAGGCCGTGGCGCGGGTGCCGGCCGGATTCGGGCCGGTCTGGTACCGCGGCTGGATGCTGCGGGCCGAGCGGTACGCCGAACTGGAGGAGGCGCTGCTCGCACGGGGCTGCCGGCTGCTCACCGGGGCCCGCGCCTACCGGACGGGCCACGAACTGCCCGGATGGATCGGCTGCTTCGGGGAGCTGACGCCGGAGACGGTCGTGGTGCCGCTGGAACCGGGCGGGGCGGTGCCGTCGGGCGAGCGCCTGACCCGGTTGGCGGCGGGCCTCGGGCCGGGCGGCTTCGTGGTGAAGGACTACGTCAAGTCGCGCAAGCACGAATGGCTGGAGGCGTGCTACGCCCCCGACCCGGCCGCGCTGGAGCGGGTGGCGGCCAGGTTCGTGGAACTGCAGGGCGACGACCTGGCGGGCGGGCTGGTCGTGCGCCGGTTCGAGGAGTTCGAGGGCGGCCAGGTGCGCGTGTGGTGGCTCGACGGGGAGCCGGTGTTCGCCGGCCCTCACCCGGACGAGCCGGACGGCGAGGTGGCCGGGCCCGGCGATCTGGGCGGGGTGCGGGCGGCGGTCCGGGAGCTGGACGCCCGGTTCGTCACCACCGACCTGGTACGGCGGGCCGACGGCGTCTGGCGGGTGATCGAGGTCGGCGACGGGCAGGTCAGCGAGTGGCCGCCGGGCGCCGACCCGTCCGTGCTGATCGGGGCGCTGGTCAAGGTCGGCGCCTAAGCCGTCACCTGGCGCAGGAGGCCGGCGATCCGGCGCCGCGCGCGGGCCGTGCGGCTCTTGACCGTGCCCAGCGGCAGGCCCAGCTCCCGGGCGATCTCCGCCTGCGTCATGTCGTCGTAGTAGGCCATCCGCAGGACCTCCCGCTCATCCGGATGGAGCAGCGCGAGGGCCCGCCGTACCTGGAGGCCGAGCCACTCCCGCTCCAGGCAGGGCGGCTCGGCGGCCAGGTGCGCGGCCTCGTCCAGGGCGACCTGCCCGCCCGCGGCCCGGCGCGCGTCGCGGTGGACGTCGCGGGCGGTCCGGCGGACGATCGCGTACAGCCAGGGCAGCGGTTCCCGCTCCTCGTCGAACTCCGGGGCCGCCCGCCAGGCCCGGACGAGCGCCCGCTGGACCGCCTCGGCGGCCAGGTCCGGGTGGCCGAGCAGGCGCAGGGCGGCGGCGTGCAGCCGCGCCGAGTACGCGGTGTACAGCTCCGCCAGCGCGGTCCCGTCCCCGTCACGGAAACGCCGGGCGAGCGCCCGGCCGGTCTCTTCCATGGTCGATGTCATCCCTCCGTCGGTCTCGCCCATGGTGGGACATGAGTCCTTCTCGCTTCCGCGTCCTTGTGCACAGTGCGGAACCGCCCGCGGGCCCGGCGGAGTACTGCAGGGCGTCAACGGCACGACCACGAGAACAAGAGAAGGAAAGACCATGGGACTCAGGAAGACCTCCCTGCGGGCCGCCGCGCTGACGGGGCTGTCGGCCCTCGCGATCGCGGGCCTGCCGAACGCCGGACACGCCCAGGCCGCCGCCGGCGGGACCGTCTCGCTGCAGGGGACGAAGCTCGTCTACACCGCGGCCCCGGGCGCGAGCAGCAGCGCCAGCATCAGCCTCTTCAACGGGGAGATCGCCGTCTTCGACACCGCGCCGCTCACCAAGGGGCCCGGTTGCCGGCAGCTCACCCCGAGGGCGGTGGCCTGCGGGACCGCCGTCACGGAGTTCACCGCGGCGATGGGGGACATGAACGACACCCTCAGCGTCGGCGCCCAGATCAACGGCACCGTCGACGGCGGAGACGGCCAGGACGGCTTCCTCGCCGGTACGGAGTCGAAGACCCGCCGGGCGATCACCTTCATCGGCGGCACCGGGGTGGACACCGTCTCCTACAAGGGCAGCGACCTGTCGGTGCGGGTCAGCCTGGACAACACCGCCAACGACGGCCGCAACATCGACTCCGACAACATCCGCAGCGACGTGGAGAACATCGTGGGCACCCCGCACGGCGGCGACATCCTGGTCGGCAACTCGGGCAGGAACGTGCTCAACGCCGACTCGGGCCCCGGCGACCAGCTGTACGGCCAGGGCGGCCCCGACCTGCTCCTGGCCAAGGACCTGGACCGGGAGACCGCGCTGGACTGCGGTGCGGGCGGGGGCGACGAGGTCGTCAGGGACGAGATCGACCCCACCCCGGTCGGCTGCGAGATCGGCTAGGGGGATCGCCGCGGCCGCCCGCCGCGGGCACCGCCGTGGAGGCCCGGCCGGGCCGTGTGAGCGCCGGCCGGGCCGGGATCAGCACCAGGAGTCGTGACGGGTGACCGACCCGCCTCCGGGGCTGGTGAAGGCGCGGTTGCCTCCGCAGATCCAGGTGACGGCGCCGTCGGGGTTCTTCTTGATGTACTTGTACTGGATCGGGGTGTTCGCCGGCAGTTGCACCGCGGCCCGCCAGGTCGGGTAGTCGGCGGACGACAGGGGCACCGCGCCGGCGGGGTTCCAGCCGCCCAGGGCGGGGACGTTGCCGATGACGAACACGTTCTGCCCGTGCCAGGTGGTGACGTCGGCGCTGAACTGCGCGGTGACGGTTCCGCCGCCGCCTTGGCCCCAGGTGTCGTCGCGCGTCGCCTGGCCGTCCGCCGGTGTGGTGAAGGCCCGGTTCGCGCCGGGCTCCCACTCGACCTTGCCGTCGGGGTTCTTCTTGATGTACTTGTACTCGATCGCGGTGCCGCCGGGCAGGACCCTGGTCCCCTTCCAGACCGGGTAGTCGGCGGACGACAGGGGCACCGCGCCGGCGGGGTTCCAGCCGCCCAGGGCGGGGACGTTGCCGACCACGAACACGTTCTGCCCGTGCCAGGTGGTGACCTCGGCGTTGAAGGTGGCCCCCTTCCCGGGCGCGCCGCACGAGGAGGCGGAGTCCGCGTAGCGGTCGGAGACGATCGCGGGGGTCTCCACGTTCTCGCCCGCGTCGATCGAGTGCGCCAGCCGTACGAACTGGGCCATCGCCCAGGTCAGCGGGGTGGCCGAGCCGGTCCCCTCGCCGAAGGCGAACCCGTGGGCGTCCGCTCTGTCCCACACCTGCTCGGGCAGCATGTAACCGTCGTTGGCCATCTTCGCCATGGTCGCCAGGTACGGCCGCGCGTCGTTGCCGCGGGCCAGCTCGTACTGCCCGCGCTCACCGGTGAGCAGCGGCCAGAGCCTGCCGACGCCTGCGGTCGTGTACGGCTTGCCGTCCGCGGTCTCGCCGTAGCCGTCGTGGTTGTAGCGGTACCAGCCGGGACCGTTGGGGGTGTTCACCTTGATCGTCGAGTCGACCTCGGGCAGCGAGCCCGTGATGCAGGCGTCGTCGGCGGGCTTGACGCCGAACCGCACGAGCTCCAGGAAGCCCGCGTCGACGATCTCCCGCTCGTCGTAGGTGCCGCCGCCGTTGTTGATCTCTAGGTGCTGGCCGTCGTCCGGGTTCTCGTTGGCGTTGATCCGCATGTAGTAGCGGCCGTCGCCGATCTTGCCGGTCGTGGTGAACGTCCAGTTCTCGATGTTGCCCTGGAAGTCGTCGGCCTTGGCCAGGTAGGCGTTCTTCGACGAGGTGTCGCCGTTCTGGCCCGCGATGTCGGCCGCGGCCACCAGCCCGGCGATGACGGCGGCGATGGTCGAGGGCGAGTAGCCGCCCTCCTCCTCCCAGCGCTCCTGGGGGGTCCAGGCGCTGCCGTTCTTCAGGTAGTCGGCCGACTTCTTGACCTTGGCCCAGGTGGCGGCGTCGGTCCGGCCGAGCTGCCAGGCGAGGATCAGCGGGTAGGCCGCCTGGTCCTTCTGCGAGGCGCCCCAGATCTGGTGCCGTTCAGCCAGGTGTTCTGCTTGAACGAGCCGTCGCCGTTCTGCTGCTTGTCGAACAGGTAGTCCAGTGCCCGCTCGGCGGCCTCCTCGTCACCGGCCGCGATCAGCGCCGAGGCCTTGTGGTAGAGGTCGCGCGGCCAGACCGCGTGGTAGCCGTGCGCGCAGCAGTTGTCGGCGTTGACCCAGTTGCCCCAGGGGATCGACGGCGAGGCGATGAAGCCGCCCCGGTACGTCTTGTCCTCCGCGGCCTTGATGGTCATGATCGAGACGTTGTACTGCTTCTCCAGCTGCGGGTCGCCCGTGACGGACGCCGGCCGGTCCTCCAGCGAGTCGAGGTAGGCGTGCCAGCCGTCGGCGTACGCGGTCTCGACGGCGGGGTAACCGGCGGCGAGCGAGGCGTCGGCCGCGGCGGAGGCGGCGCCCCGGTCCGTGCCGAAGCCGAGTGCCAGGGTGAAGGTGGTGTCGGTGCCGACCGAGATCCTGGCCGCCTGGGCGATGTTGCCGCCGCTCGGCGCGTTGTCGTAGGTCACCGGCAGCGAGCGGGCGGTGGTGAGCTGGGTGTACGGGTCACTGGCCGTCCCGCTGTAGCCGGTGGTCAGCCGCGTGAAGGCGGGGGAGGCGGCCAGCGCGCTGGCGACCGGGCCGTCGCTGGACACGAGCCGGCTGCCCGAGGTGGCGCCGGTGTCCCCCTTGCCGCTGTTGTTCAGCGACGGGTTGTAGAGCACGTAGAGGGAGAGCGGGCCGCCGCTGAGCACCTCGAACCGGGTCTGCACGAGCAGGGTCGGCCGGTCGGGGTCGGTGGCGTAGGTCTTGGTGATCCGGTATCTGCCCTGCTTGTCGGTGTTGACCTGCTTCTGGGTGAGCGCCTCCGCGTCGGGGAGCTCGACCGCCTGGTCGGTGTCGACCCCCTCCACATCGGTGAACGTGCTGCCGTCCGTCACGACGTACTGCAGGTCCTGCACATTGGGCACATCGAGGCGGGGGTAGTACACCTCGTTCACGATGCCCTGGCCGAGGGTGTACCAGACCTTCGACTCCGTCGTCACCGACGTGCCGAACCCCTGCTTGCCTCCGGCGGTCCAGGAACTGCCGCCGCCGGGAGCGCCCGGCGCGTCGGCGGCCTGCGCGGGGACGGCCACCGCCGTCACCGCGAGCACGACGGTCGCCGCTGCCGCCGCCCGGGCCAGCAACTTACGTAAGGCTTTCACTGCGCGCCTCCATGATTGCGAACATGTCGCAAAGATGACGGTGCGTAGTGGTGAAGTCAAGAAGTAAACGAACACCAACTTATAAATGCCGACCATGTTTATTGGTTGAATGAAATCAGCCCTGGTGAAGCCGGTAGTCCCTCCTGGCCGAGGCCGGGGTGGACGCCGAGACGCGCACGGCGTCCACCGCGATCCCGGCCGCCGTGGGCCCCAAGCCCCCGGATCCCGGCCGCCGCGTGC
>NZ_CDRNDK010000282.1:0-8588 GCF_977012225.1 Planomonospora algeriensis
CGGGCGGCACGAAGCCGGGCGGCACGACGCCGGGCGGCACGAAGTCCGGCGGGCGGAGCCGTACCGCCGGGGTCCTCGCCCGTCTCACGGGACGGCTCTCCGGGCGGAGCGCGGGAGGACGGAGCCGCTGATCTCCAGGGGCGGGACGGAGAACGCCGGCGGAGCGACGGCGTCGGCCACGCGGCAGGACGCACCGGAACACGCGACCAGGGCGTCGAGCCGGCGCTCGAACCCGATGATCACCGAGCGGGGCACCCTCCCGGCCAGGTTGCGCAACTGGTAGGGGTCGGAGGCCAGATCGTAGAGCTGGTGCTCACCGGTCGCGTAGCGGACGAAGGTGTGCCGGGCGGTGCGCATCGCCTGGTAGGCCGGGATCCGCGCCGGAGCCGAGGGCTTCGCCTTCCCCTGCCGGTGGAACTCGACCAGCACGTTGCGCCGCCAGCCCGGCGGGGTCCGGCCGTGCAGGAGGGGAAGCAGGGAGCGGCCCTCGACGAAGCGGGGCAGCCGGGCGCCGGCGAGGGCGGCGAAGGTCGGGGCGAGGTCCACGGTGGAGGCGACCTCGGTGACGGTGCGGCCGGGCTGGATCCCCGGTCCCCGGACGAACATCGGCACCTTGATGCTCTCGTCGAACGGGGTCGTCTTGCCCTGTCCGAGCCGGTGCTGGCCCAGGTGGAACCCGTTGTCGGAACCGAAGAACAGGTAGGTGTCGTCCAGCTTCCCGGCGGCGCGCAGGCTCTGGACCAGCGACCCGACCATGTCGTCCACTCCGAGCATGGCCCGCAGCCGGTCGCGGTAGATCTCGTCGGTCCGCTCGATCCGCTCCGGGGTCAACCGCTTGCGCGAGCGCAGCCACAGGGGCTCGGCGGCGACGTTCTCCTGGTCGAAGGAGGGCGGGCGCGGGGCCGTGTAGCCGGTGAAGGCGTCGCGGTGCCGGGGCGCGTGGTTGGCCGGCAGGTGCGGGGCGACCGGCGCGAGGTAGAGGAAGAAGGGTTCGTCCCCGCGGGAGACGAACGCGTTCGCCTTCGCGCTGAGCACGTCAGTCAGATAGTCCTCGGGCGCCGAGCCGTACGCCTTGAGCCTGCCGTTCTCGTTCAGCGTGTAGCCGTACTCGTTGTACAGCCCGCGCACCGGCACGTGCCAGTCGTCCCAGCCCCGGGGCACGTGGGTGGCGGGGGCGGGGCCCGGATAGTGGTTGAGGTACTTGCCCATCAGGCCGGTCCGGTAGCCGGCGTTCTTCATCCAGACCCCCATTGTGGAACGTTCCAGATGTTTCTTATAGAACCTCCCGAACCCTCCCTTGGGGGCGGTGTTGGTCAGCACGCCGTGGCTGTGCACGTACTGGGAGCGGAGGATGGACGCGCGGGACGGGCAGCACCAGGAGTTGGGCACGAAGAACCGGTTGAAACCGGCACCCGACCGGACGAACTCGTTCCAGATATTCGGAAATTTCTCCAGGTCTCCCATCCCCAGGTCGTCGACCAGGATCAGCACGACATTGGGGCGCCGGGGCGTCTCCGCCGCGGCAGGAACCGCGATCGGAACCGTAGCCGAAACCAGGATGAGCAGGGGAAAGAGACATAAAGCCTTACGGGCAGCGTTCAGCACAGTGTCACGCTTCCCCAAAGCCCCGATCTCGACACCGGGCCTTTCGCAAAGTGAAATAGAACGCGTTCCACCATGACGGCGCACCCGGACGAGAGGCCCGACCATGAGCACCGACCTGAAGCTCGGCCTGAACCTCGGCTACTGGCAGCGCGGCCCCGCCGACGCCACCGGGCTCGTCCTGGCCGCCGAACGGCTGGGCTACGACTCCGTGTGGACCGCCGAGGCCTACGGCAGCGACGCCTTCACCCCGCTGGCCTGGTACGGCGCGCGCACCTCGCGCATCAAGCTGGGCACCTCGGTCGCCCAGATCGCCGCCCGGACCCCCGCGGCCACCGCGATGACCGCGATGACGCTGGACCACCTCACCGGCGGCCGGCTGCTGCTCGGCATCGGCGCGTCCGGTCCCCAGGTCGTCGAGGGCTGGTACGGCGTGCCGTTCGCCCGACCGCTCGCCCGCACCCGCGAGTACGCCGAGATCATGCGCCGGATCTGGCGCAGGGAGGGGCCGGTGACCTCAGACGGCGAGCACTACCCGCTCCCGCTGCCCGCGCAGAGCCGCCCGGGGGTCACCGGGCTGGGCAAGCCGCTGAAGCTCATCACCCGCCCCCTGCGCCCGGACATCCCCCTCTACCTCGGCGCGGAGGGCCCGAAGAACGTCGCCCTCGCCGCGGAGATCGCCGACGGCTGGCTCCCGCTCTTCGCGTTCCCGGAGAAGATCGAGCAGATGTACGGGCCGTCGCTGGCCGCCGCCGGACCGGACTTCGACATCGCGGCCATGGTCCTGACGCTGGTCACCGACGACGTCCGGGCGGCCCTCGACGGGGTCAAGACGATGCTCACCCTGTACATCGGCGGCATGGGCGCGCGCGACCGCAACTTCCACGCCGACATCATCGGCCGGATGGGCTACGCCGAGGCCGCCGCCGAGGTCCAGGAGCTCTACCTGTCCGGGCGGCGGGACGAGGCGTTCGCGGCCGTCCCGGACGAGCTGGCCGACGGCATCTCCCTGGCCGGCCCGGCCGGGCGCATCCGCGAGCGGCTGGAGGCGTGGCGCAAGAGCCCGGTGACCAGCCTGCTGGTCATGGGGCTCGGCGACGAGCCCTCCCTGCGGACGGTCCGCGACCTGGTCCTGGGCTGACGGCGCCGCCGCCCCGCACCGCGCCCGGGGCCGCGCCGGGCACGGTGCAGGATTCTCCGACCGTCCCGGGGTCAGTCCGGGCGCGGTGCGGGATTCTCCGTGACCGCACCCGGCGTCAGTCCGGGCGCGGTGCGGGATTCTCCGTGACCGCGCGGAGCACCGGGGCGCTCGCGGCCCCGGCGCCGACCACCCCGGCGAAGCCGAGGAGCACGCAGGTGAGCAGGGTGACCAGCCCGCCGGCGTCCAGGCCGGTGATCGCGAACGGGAGCGCGCAGAACAGCCCGACCGCGATGGAGCCGCCGCCCATGACGGCCAGCGGGATGAGCGTCTCGGCGCGGCGGGCCCGGTCCAGGACCTGCAGCGGGGTGCCCGCCAGGCGGAGCAGCGCGTAGGTCTGCCGCCGGTCGAGGACGGAGGAGACGGCGGTGATCCCGGCGCTGACGACGGCGACCAGGAACGAGACCGTGAGCACCACGATCGTCCCGGTGCCGATGTCGCCGATCAGCAGGTGACCGAACCGGTCGTCGTCGGCGGTGGAGGTCGCGCGCCGGCCGGGGACCAGGCCGTCGAGCGCGGTGCGGGCCCGGTCGACCAGCGCCGCGTCCACCCGGGCGCCCGTCCGGGCGTCCACCCGGGCATCCACCTTCCCCGCATCCCCCGCCTTCCGCGATTCCAGCGCCCGGCCGCCGCCGAGCGTGACGACGAGCACCTTCTCCCCGTCCTCGCCGGTGATCTCGGTCCCGGCGCGCACGCCCGCCGCGGTCAGCCGCTCGCGGGCCTCGGCGGCGACCGCGTCCGCCCGGGCCGCGGGGACGGAGACGCGCAGCCGTGCGGCGTCCGCCTCGCCCAGCAGGTCCACCGACGGGTTCAGCAGGACCACGAAGCCCGCCACGAACCCGGTCAGCGCCACCCCGCTCACGGTCCGCCAGACCGCCCGGGGGTCGTCCACCAGCCGCCGCCCGGCCAGCAGCCGGACGGGTCCGCGCGCCGTACCCGCGGTGATCCTGCCGATCAGGCCGACCACCCACGGGCCGGCCAGGTTGATCGAGAGGAAGGCCAGGCCCAGCACCACCGCGATCATCCCGCCGCCGCTGCCGACGCTGAGCGTGGGCACCACGGCCAGTACGGCCAGCAGCACCGCGACCCGGACGAAGCGCATCCCCGGCGGGGTCTCCCGCTTGGCCACGCCCAGCGGGCCGACCACGACCCGGCGCAGGCCGACCACCGCCGACAGGCCCACCAGCAGCGGCACGGCCGCCAGCACGGCGAGCGTGTACGGCACGCCCGGCCACAGGTCGGCGGCGAACCACGAGCCTCCGGCGATCTCGATCCCGGTGAGCGGCGGGATCAGCAGGACGTACAGGAGCGTCCCCGCGACCGCCCCTGCCAGCGCGGTGATCACCGCCTCGGCGGCGGTCATCGCGACCACCTGGCCGGGAGTGGCGCCGACCAGGCGGAGCGAGGCCAGCCGCTGGTCGCGCCGGGCCACGGTGAGCCGGGCCGCCGCGCCCCCGAACACCAGCAGCGGCACGGCCATCAGCACGCTCGCGATCAGCGCCAGCATCCGGTAGCCCTGCGCGTCGGGCGTCGGCTCCCCGGCGAAGTCCGCGATCCGGGTGGGCGCGACCTCGCCCCGCGGCTCGTCGGCCCCCTTCCCGGCCAGGACCGGGGAGTCCGGCGCCCAGCCCCGCACGGCGACCAGTTCGCCGGGATGGACCAGCGCCTCGTCGCCGACCGTCCCGCCGCGCCCGCCCGCGAACCGGTCGGCCAGCTGGTCGGCCGGGAGTTCGCGGGCGAGTTCGGCCAGGGCCGGGGAGAGCCAGACCTCACCCGGCGCGGGGAAGCGGTCCAGCCCCGGAGGCGGGGGCGCTCCCGGCTCCAGCGCGGCCAGTTCCACGACCGTGATCCGCTCGTCGCGCACGTAGTCCACGCGGACGGACTGGACGGCCACCGCCCGCCCCTGCGCCGGGACCGGGTTGCGCCACGCCTCCCGGTCGCCCCGGCCCTCGAAGGCGAGGTTCGCGGAGACCGCGAAGAGCAGCAGCGCGGTGCAGACCGTCACCGCCACCGCGGTCAGGGCCGCGCCCAGCAGTCCCCGGCGGCCGCCCGCGCGCAGCAGCCGCCAGCCGAGTCCCAGCGCCGCCCTCACGCTCCCACCCCGGTCATGATCCGGCCGTCGCGGACCTCGACGGTGCGGTCGCACCAGCGGGCCACCTGCGGGTCGTGGGTGACCACCACCAGCGAGGCGTCGCCGCCCCGGGTCGCCTCCACCAGCAGGCGCATCGTGTCGTGCCCGGTGGTCTGGTCGAGCGCGCCGGTCGGCTCGTCGGCGAACACCACCGCGGGCCTGGTGACCAGGGCGCGGGCGATCGCCACCCGCTGGGCCTGCCCGCCGGACAGCTCACCGGGCCGCCGTTCCTCCATGCCGCCCAGGCCGAGCGGGCCGAACCACTCCCGTGCCCGCCGTACGGCGTCGCGCCGGGAGACACCGCCGAGCATCAGCGGCAGCGCGACGTTCTCGTCGGCCGGGAGCTCGGGCAGGAGCTGGCCGAACTGGAAGACGAACCCGAACCGCGTCCGGCGCAGGGCGCTGCGCTCCCGCTCCCCCATCGTGTCGATGCGCTGCCCGAGCAGGCGCACCTCCCCCTCGTCCGGTTTCATGATCCCGGCCAGGCAGTGCAGCAGGGTCGACTTGCCCGACCCGCTCGGGCCCATGATGGCCACGGCCTCACCGCGGCCGACCGCCAGTCCGACGCCCGCCAGCGCCAGCGCCGGGCCGAACCGCTTGGTCAGGCCGTATCCCTCGAGAACAGCAGAAGTCATGGGAGCACCCTCGCCCGTCCGGGGGCCGCGGCGGATCGGCCGAGCGTGCGATCCGGGGGGCGCGGGATCGGCCGAAAGTCGGACGGACCTGAACGACCCGCCGCGCGGGGCTGGCAGAATCAGCCGGGTGACGATTCGGGTGCTCATCGCCGACGACCAGGAGCTGGTGCGGACCGGCTTCCAGATGATCCTGGACGCCCAGGCCGACATGGAGGTCGTGGCGACCGCCGCGGACGGCGCCGAGGCCGTCGAGCACGCCCGGCGGCTCCGGCCCGACGTGTGCCTGCTCGACATCCGGATGCCCCGGCTGGACGGGCTGGAGGCCACCCGGCTGCTGGCCGGTCCCGGCGTCCCCGACCCGATGCGGGTGGTCATCGTCACCACCTTCGACCTGGACGAGTACGTCTACGGGGCACTGCGGGCGGGCGCGACCGGGTTCCTGCTCAAGGACAGCGGGCCGACGCTGCTGATCGAGGCGATCCGCGCCGCCGCGGCCGGGGACGCGCTGGTCTCCCCCTCGGTGACCGTGCGCCTGCTGGAGCACCTGGCCCGCCCCCGGGCCGGACGTTCCCGGCCGCCGGTCGAGCCGCTGACGGAGCGGGAGCTGGACGTCGTCCGGCTGGTGGCCCGGGGCCGGACCAACCAGGAGGTCGCCGCCGAGCTGTTCGTCTCGCTGTCCACGGTCAAGACGCACCTGGGCAGCATCCAGGGCAAGCTCGGGGCGAGAAACCGTGTGGAGATCGCCGCGTGGGCATGGGAGTCCGGCGTGGTGAGTTGATTGGCCGAGGCTCCGACGGGATAGAAGAGAGGCAAGTCCTTCAGCGCATGCCGGGGGGAGATTCACATGCGCTCTGTCCCGCCGCCCAGCACCGGGCCCGCCGCGGCCGTCCAGGCCGCCCTCGTCCTGCAGGTCTGCGCGGTCACCGCCCTCACCGTGTTCGAGCAGGCCCGCGGCGAGCGGCTGGCCCATGAGATCGCGGCGCTCGGCGGCGACCCGCACGCCCCCGGCGCGCAGGCCCTCGTCGGCCCGGTCACCGTCTTCGCCGTCCTGGTCATCCTGGTGGCCGCCACCACGGCCGCCGCGGGCGTCGCCCACCTCGTCTGGCTGGCGCGGGCCAGGCGCTACGCCGCTGAGATCACCGGCGTCCGCGGTCCCGGCCCTCGCCCGGCGCCCCCTCCGGCTCCTCGGCGGGACCGGTCCTGGCGGGCTGGCTCATCCCGGGGCTCAACCTGGTCGCCCCGCCGGTGCTGGTGGACCGCCTCTGGCGGGCCTCCCGCACACCGGCCGACCACCGCGCCTCCTGGCTGGCGCTGCTCACCGCCTGGTGGCTGAGCTGGCTGGCCGCGCTCGGCCTCCTCCTGCGGCTCTTCCTGTCCCCCGCCCCCGGGGTGGCGGACCTGACCGGCATCGGCCCGGTCGAGCTGGCCGCCGTGACCGTCTCCGCCGTGCTGTGCGGGGCCGTGGTCCGGCGGATCACCAGGATCCAGACGGAGAGCGTCCTGCACCGCGTCCGCACGGCCGGGCCGGTCGACTCGGAGGTCCCGGGGCTGGCCTACCAGGGCTTCTGACGCGCCCGGCGCGGTCCTCCGGCGCGGCCCTCCCCTTTCACCCGCGTATCCCCCGCATCCGCCGGGCGGCAACCGGGCGGCCACATCCCAGGTCTAGCGTGCTCGCGCAAGCTCGCTTAGTTTCGGTGCATAGCGCACGGAAACCCCCCTGGGAGACAGAACGTGATCGCATCCCGAGTCCGCTTCGCAGGTCTGGCCGTACTTCTCCTCGCGGGAGCCGCGGCCTGCGGGGCGGCGCCGGAGACCGCCGCCCCCACCGCCTCCGGCAGCGGTTCCGCCGCCGGGGCGGACGCCCGCACCGCCGTCTCCGCCGCCGACTTCGGCGGGATGGACGGGCTCGTCGCGGCGGCCAAGGAGGAGGGCAGGCTCCACGTCATCGCCCTGCCGCACGACTGGGCCAACTACGGGAAGATCATCGAAGCGTTCAAGGCGAAGTACGGCATCGAGGTCGAGGAGGAGACCCCCGACGCCTCCAGCGCCGACGAGATCAACGCGGTGAAGACCCGCAGGGGGCAGGACCGCGCGCCCGACGTGCTCGACCTCGGCCAGTCCTTCGCGATCAGCGGCGCGGCCGAGGGCCTGTTCGCTCCGTACAAGGTCCAGAGCTGGGACGAGATCCCGGAGAACCAGAAGGAGCCGAGCGGCCTCTGGTTCAACGACTACGGCGGCTACGTGTCGATCGGCTGCGACGCCAAGAAGATCGCCGCGTGCCCGGAGACCTTCGCCGACCTGCTCAAGCCCGAGTACAAGGGCAAGGTCGCGCTGAACGGCAACCCGACCCAGTCGGGCTCGGCGTTCGCGGGCGTCTACGCCGCGGCCCTGGCGAACGGCGGCTCCTTCGACGACATCGGCCCCGGTCTGGAGTTCTTCAAGAAGCTGAAGGCGGCGGGCAACTTCAACCCGGTGGAGACCACCCCGGCCACCATCGAGAAGGGCGAGACCCAGATCAGCATCGACTGGGACTACAACAACGCCGCCTACGGTCCCGCGATGGCGGACAAGGGCATCGACTGGAAAACCGTCGTGCCCACCGACGGCAAGTACTTCCAGCTCTACGCGCAGGCGATCAACAAGGACGCCCCGCATCCGGCGGCCGCCCGGCTGTGGCAGGAGTTCCTCTACAGCCCCGAGGGCCAGAACCTCTACCTCGCCGGCTTCGCCCGGCCGGTGCTGCTGCCCGCGATGCAGGCCGACGGCACCGTCGACAAGGCCGCGGAGGCCAACCTTCCCCCGGTCGAGGGCGAACCGTCCTTCCCGACGGAGGCCCAGGTCGGCAAGGCCAAGGAAACCCTGGCCACCGGCTGGGGCGCGGCGATCTCCGGCTGACCGGTGACGACCGTCGACGCGGACTCCGGCACGGGCTCCGGCACGGACTCCGGCGGGCGCCTCCTCCGCAGAGGCGCGGGCGGTGCGGGCGGGACCGCCCGGAGCGGCGGCCGGGCCAGCCGCCGCG
>NZ_CDRNDK010000283.1:0-8580 GCF_977012225.1 Planomonospora algeriensis
CCTCCGGGGCGGCGGCCTCCGGGGCGGCGGCGGGCGCGGCTCGGGGGTCACCCCCTCGGAGGCGGAGGCGCTGAGGTCGTCCTGCGCCTCGGTCAGGCTGACGGCGGAGCCGGCCGGGACGCCGTCGAGGTCGTCGGCGAACGCCGGGGAAGCGGTCAGTACGGCGAGGCCGAGGGCACCGGCGGCTGCCAGGGACTTGTTGAAACGCATGATCTCCCCATCGCGGAGACGGCGGGTGGTCAACATGAGCCCAGCTCGGGGACGCCGCCTCTCGCGCTAGCCATACTGGCCGAGCAAAGTTCCCATAAGGGACAAATAAGCAGATTTATTCATGAACTTGACTTTCTTCTTACCTTTCATGAGCTATGCGTGACGGCGGTGGTGCCGATGGTGAGGGGAAGGTAAAGAGATCGCCGGGTCCAGGTTGTAAATCAAACGCTTGTTAGGCGAGCGCGGCCGGGTTAGTCTGCCCCTGCGAACAAGAACACGTTCTTGTTCGGGACCTCCCGCGCCGCCAGTGCCGTGCCGCGATCCGGGGACGCGCACCGCTCCGGCGGCCCGGGTGCCTTCCGACCAGAGGGGAACCCGCGATGGGCACGCTCGGCTTCTGGAGACTGGCGCAGGCGGATCCGGACTGGATCGCGGCCGTGGACCCGGACGGCGCCGAACACCGCGCGGGAGACCTGCTGGCCCGGGCGAACCGCCTCGTGCACGGCCTGCGGGAGCTGGGCCTGGAACCGGGCGACGGGATCTGCGGCCTGGTCCCCAACGGGGCCGACGGCCTGGTCCTCTACCTGGCCGCGCTGCAGGCCGGCTGGTACTACACGCCGGTCAACTGGCACCTCACCGGCCCCGAGATCGCCTACATCCTCGACGACAGCGAGGCGAAGGCCTTCTTCGTGCACGAGCGCCACGCCGACGAGGGCATGCGCGCCGCAGCCGGATCCGGCCTGCCCGCCGACCGCGTCTTCGCCTTCGGCCGGGTGGACGGCGCGAGGCCCGCGGCGGACCTGACCGGCGGCCGCCCCGGCACCGCCCCCGCCGGCCGTACGGCGGGCGCCACCATGCACTACACCTCCGGCACCACGGGCCGGCCCAAGGGCGTGCGCCGCCCGCTGAACGGCCTGGACCCGGACGACTCGGCCGAGCTGATGACCTTCCTGCTGTCGATGTTCGGCATCACCCCGGGCGAGGAGAACGTCCACCTGGTCACCTCGCCGGGCTACCACACCGCCGTCACCCAGTTCGGCGGCACGGCCCTGCACATGGGCCACACGCTCGTCTACATGGACCGGTGGGACGCCGAGGAGATGCTCCGGCTCTGCGAGCGGTACCGCGTCACCAACTCGCACCTGGTCCCCACCCACTTCAAGCGCCTGCTCGCGCTGCCCGAGGAGACCCGGCGGGCCTACGACCTGTCCTCGCTCAAGTGGATGATCCACGCCGCCGCCCCCTGTCCCGTCCCCGTCAAATGGGCGATGCTCGAATGGTGGGGCGACTGCGTCTACGAGTACTACGCGGCGACCGAGGGCGGCGGCACGATCGCCACCCCCGAGGGCTGGCGCAAGCACCCCGGCACCGTCGGCACCGCCTGGCCGATCAGCGAGCTGCTCATCGTGGACGAGGACCTGGAGCCGGTCCCCACCGGCGCCCCCGGCACCGTCTACATGAAGATGATGGGCGCCTCCTTCGAGTACAAGGGCGACCCGGCCAAGACCGAGGCCAACCGGCTGCGCGACTTCTTCACCGTCGGCGACATCGGCTACCTGAACGACGAGGGCTTCCTCTTCCTCTGCGACCGCAAGGCCGATCTGATCATCTCCGGCGGGGCCAACATCTACCCGGCCGAGATCGAGAACGAGCTGACGGTCCACCCGAAGGTCGCCGACGTGGCCGTGTTCGGCGTGCCCGACGAGGAGTGGGGCGAGCAGATCAAGGCCGTGATCGAGCCCGCGCCCGGCGTGGAGCCCTCCCCAGAGCTCGCCGCGGAGATCCTCTCCTCCCTGGAGGGCCGCCTGTCCCGGATGAAGTGGCCGAAGAGCGTCGACTTCATCGAGGAGATGCCGCGCGAGCCCAACGGCAAGCTCCTCAAACGCCGGCTGCGCGACCCCTACTGGGAGGGACATGACCGTGCCATCTGAGGCGCCGTCCGAAGCGACGTCACCAAGCGACCCCGTCGTCGACCCTGTCGTCGAGCACGTCCTGGAGTTCCCCGGCGGCTACACGCGCACGACCGGGCCGGTGATCGGGCGCTTCCTCACCGAGCTGCGGGACGCCCGGATCGTCGGGGTCCGTACCGCCGACGGCAGGGTCCTGGTGCCGCCGCTGGAGTACGACCCCGCCACCGGCGAGGACGTCACCGGGGAGTTCGCCGAGGTCGGCCCGGCCGGGACCGTGCAGAGCTGGGCCTGGGTGGGCGCCCCCCGCCCGGAGCACCCCCTGTCCCGCCCGTTCGCCTGGGCGCTGATCCGCCTCGACGGCGCCGACACGGCGCTGGTCCACGCGGTGGACGCCGGCGACGCCCGCGCCATGCGCCCCGGCCTGCGGGTCCGCCCCCGCTGGCGGGCCGAGCGCACCGGGCACATCACCGATATCGAGAGCTTCACACCCGAGGTCACGAAGATCACCTCCCCGGTCCGCACGGAGTACCGGCTGCGGCCCGGCCGGGCGCTGACCCGCTTCCTGGAGGGCGTGGCCCGCGGCGTCCTCCTGGGCTGCCGGTGCGATTCCTGCGGCAAGGTCTACGTGCCCTACCGCCTGTCCTGCCCCGAGTGCGGCGTCGCGATCACCGAGGAGCGCGAGCTGCCGGACACCGGCACGGTCACCACCTTCGCGATCAACAACCTGCCCGACCCCCGCGCCCCCCAGGTGCCGTTCGTCTCGGCCTACATCCTGCTCGACGGCGCGGACGTGCCGCTGATCGCGCTGGTCGGCGACGTCCCGGCGCACGAGGTGCGGCAGGGCATGCGGGTGCGGGCGGTCTGGGCCCCGCGACAGGAGTGGGCGCCGGCCCCGCTGTCGATGCCGAACATCAAGTGGTTCGCCCCCACCGGCGAACCCGACGCCGAGCTGTAGGGGGGACGCTGATGCGTGAAGTGGCGGTCGTGGCGTTCGCCCAGACCCGGCACAGCGCGGTCGACGAGGGACTGAGCGAGCCGGAGCTGATCCTGCCGGTGATCGAGGAGGTGCGGCGCACCTCGGGCCTGCGGACGTTCGGCTTCACCTGCTCGGGCAGCTGCGACTATCTCGCGGGCGCGCCGTTCTCGTTCGTCTCCGCGCTCGACGCGGTCGGCGCCTGGCCGCCGATCTCCGAGAGCCACGTGGAGATGGACGCCGCCTGGGCGCTGTACGAGGCCTGGGTCCGGCTCCAGCACGGCGACGTCGACTCGGCGCTGGTCTACGGCTTCGGCAAGCCCTCCCAGGGGGACCTGCGCCAGATCATGACCCTCCAGCTCGACCCGTACTACCTGGCCCCGCTCGGCCTGGACCATGTCTCCTACGCCGCCCTGCAGGCCTCGGCGCGCGGAGTGGACCGGGCCGAGCTCGACGAGATCGTACGGCGCAGCCGCGCCGCCGGGCGGGCCAACCCCTGGGCGCTCGACCTGCCCGATCCGGAAGGGGACGCCTTCGAGGTCGAGCCGCTGCGGCCGTACGACGTCGCGCCGCCCGCCGACGGCGCCGCCGCGGTGGTGCTGGCGGCCGGAGACCTGGCCCGGAGCGTGTGCGAGCGTCCCGCCTGGATCACGGGCATCGCCCACCGCATGGATTCCCATTACCTGGGAATGAGAGATCTCGCCCGGTCGGCCTCCGCCGCCGAAGCCGCACGCGCGGCGGGGGCCGGCAAGGCTCAGCTCGACGTGGCCGAGCTGCACGTCCGGTTCAGCCACGAAGAACCCATCCTCCGCGAGGCGCTCGGCCTCGACGGGACCTCCTCCGCCGCCACCGAGGTCAACCCCAGCGGCGGCCCGCTGGCCGCCGACCCCGTCATGGCCACCGGCCTGATCCGGATCGGCGAGGCGGCCCGGCGGATCATCGGCGGCACCGCGGACCGCGCCCTCGGTCACGCCGCGAGCGGCCCCTGCCTGCAGCACAACCTCGTCGCCGTGCTGGAGGGCTGAGCCATGGGGACGGAGCGGATCCGGCGCGGTGAGCGGAGTGAGCGAGGAGTGGTGAGCGACCATGAGCGGTAACCGCTGCGCAGTCATCGGGGTGGGGCAGACCGAGTACCGGACCAAGAGGCGGGACGTCTCGATCGCCGGGCTGGTCCGCGAGGCCGCCGCCCGCGCGCTCGCCGACGCGGAGCTGACCTGGCGGGACATCGACGCCGTCGTCCTGGGCAAGGCCCCCGACCTGTTCGAGGGCGTGATGATGCCCGAGGCGTACCTCGCCGACGCGCTCGGCGCGGCCGGGAAGCCGATCATGCGCGTGCACACGGCGGGCTCGGTCGGCGGCTCCACCGCCCTGGTCGGCGCGTCCCTCATTCAGGGCGGGGTGCACGACCGGGTGCTGGTGGTGGCCTTCGAGAAGCAGTCGGAGTCCAACGCCACCTGGGCCCTGTCCACGCACCCGCCGTTCAACGCCTCGCTGGTGGTCGGCGCCGGAGGCTACTTCGCCCCGCACATCCGCGAGTACATGCGCAGGTCCGGGGCGCCCGACCACATCGGCACGCTGGTCGCGGTCAAGGACCGGCGCAACGCGCTGAAGAACCCCTACGCCCACCTTCAGATCCCCGGCATCGACCGGGCCATGGTCGAGTCGACGCCGATGCTCTGGGAGCCGATCCGCTACCTGGAGACCTGCCCGTCCAGCGACGGCGCGTGCGCCCTGGTCCTGGCCTCGGAGAAGGCCGTCACCGGCACCCCCGCCTGGGTCCTGGGCACGGCCATGCGCTCCGAGCCGATCTTCCGGGCCGGCCGCGACACCGTGGACCCGCGGGCGGGCCGGGACTGCGCCGCCGACGTGTACCGCCAGGCCGGGATCACCGACCCGCGCCGGGAGATCGACGTGGCGGAGGTGTACGTGCCCTTCTCCTGGTACGAGCCGATGTGGCTGGAGAACCTCGGCTTCGCCGCCGAGGGGGAGGGCTGGAAGCTCACCGAGTCGGGGGCCACCGCCCTGGACGGCGACATCCCGTGGAACGCCTCCGGCGGGGTGCTGTCGAGCAACCCGATCGGCGCCTCCGGGCTGATCCGGTTCGCCGAGGCGGCGCTGCAGGTCCGCGGGATGGCGGGCGAGCACCAGGTCGACGGGGCCCGCCGGGCCCTCGGGCACGCCTACGGGGGAGGCGCGCAGTTCTTCGCGATGTGGATGGTCGGCAGAGACCGGCCCTAGAGGCCCTCAGAGCAGGGCCGGACCCTGGAAGCGGTCGAAGGAGCGCCCCCGATGGAGTTCAACCACGCAGATCTGTTCGAAGGGCTCGCGGACGCGATCGGGGGGCGCGTGGCCGTCTCCTGCGACGGACGCCGCCTGACCTACGCGGAGCTGGACGCGCACGCCAACCGGCTCGCGCACCACCTGGCCGCGCACGGGGTCGGGGCCGGGCGGCACGTCGGCCTCCACCTCTACAACGGCGTCGAGTACATCGCCGGGATGCTCGCGGCGCTGAAGCTGCGGGCCGTGCCGGTCAACGTCAACTACCGCTACGTCGAGGAGGAGCTGCTCTACCTCTACCGGGACGCCGGGCTGGCGGCGCTGTTGTTCGACGTGGAGTTCGACGACCGGGTGGCGGCCGTCGCGCCGCGGGTCCCCACGCTGGCCCACCTGGTCGCGGTGGGCGGCCCGTCGAAGGTCGCCGGGGCGGTGCCGTACGAGACGGCGCTGGCGGGACGGCCGGAGACGCGCGGTTTCCCCGCCCGGTCCGGGGACGACCGCTACATCGTCTACACCGGCGGCACGACCGGCATGCCCAAGGGCGTGCTGTGGCGGACCGAGGACCTGTTCTTCGCCTTCGGCGGCGGGAACCCGTACGGTGACCCGCTGCGCAGCCCGCAGGCCGTGGTGGAGCAGGCGCGCGGCTCCGGGCCGCTGGTCATGCTGGCGGCGGCGCCGCTGATGCACGGCGCGGCCCAGATGGCCACCTTCATCACCTGGTGGATGGGCGGCACCATGGTCTACGTCCGCCGGTTCGACCCCGCCGCGGTGCTGCGCGCGATCGAGCGGGAGCAGGTCTTCACGCTCAGCGTCACCGGCGACGCGATGGCCCGGCCGCTCGCCGAGGAGCTCGCCGCGGGCTCCTACGACCTGTCGCCGCTGGGTGTGATCAGCTCCACCGGGGCGATCCTGACCGGGGCGGTCCGCGACCGGCTCCAGCGGCTGCTCCCGCACGTGATGATCGTGGACAGTTTCGGCTCCACCGAGTCCGGCTACACCGCCTCGGCGGTCCCCGGCTCCTCTCCGGAGACCGGACTGCGCTTCCAGCCGAACGCCACCGTCGGGCTGACCGTGCTCGACGCGTCCCTGGAACCGGTGAAACCCGGCTCCGGAGAGGTCGGCACGGTCGCCAGGAGCGGCCGCATCCCGCTGGGCTACCACGGGGACGAGGAGAAGACCCGCCGTACCTTCGTCACCGACGCGGCGGGGGTGCGCTGGCTGCTCACCGGGGACCTGGCCACGGTGGAGGCGGACGGCACGGTCGCGTTCCTCGGCCGCGGCTCGGGCTGCATCAACACCGGCGGGGAGAAGGTCTTCCCGGAGGAGGTCGAGGCGGTGCTCAAGGGCCACCCCGCGGTCTTCGACGCGGTCGTCACCGGGGTGCCGGACGAGCGCTGGGGGAGCAGGGTCGCCGCCGTGGTCGAGCCCCGCCCCGGCGCGGCCCCGACGGCCGAGGAGCTCGACGCGCACTGCCGGACGAGGCTCTCCGGCTACAAGGTCCCCCGGATCTTCGCCTTCGTCGACGAGATGGTCCGCTCCCCGGCGGGCAAGGCCGACTACCGCTGGGCCCGCGAGACCGCCGCGGCCGCCTCGGCGTAGACCTCCCGGTGCGGGTTCCCCGATGAGGGGCGCCTGATCACGCCGCCGGGCGACGGCCCGGCGGCGCGGATCCTCAGTCCTTGAAGTAGACCGACTGGTGGCCGGTGGCCAGCAGGGTGCCGGCGCGGCTCCACAGGTGGGCGGTCTGGTCGAAGTACCCGCGGGAGAAGCGGTGGGTGCGCGCGGTGCCCAGGACGTGGTCCTCGCCGCAGGCCTCGAGCTCCGCGGCGTCGGCGTGGAAGTACACGGTGAGGGAGACGGTGCCGGCCGCCATGTACCGGCCCTGCCGGAGGAACACCCGGGGATAGAACACGTCGCACATCGCCGTCAGCGCCGGGAAGTCGAGGGGGCGGGCCGGGGCGTCGCGCACCCACAGGGTCGAGGTCGAGTCCGGGTGTTCACCGGCGTCCTGCTCCGGCACGGCGCCGGTGACGAACCGCATCTCGTAGTTGCGGGTCCAGGCGATGAAGTCCGGGAACCCGTGCACGGGGACGGCGTCCGGCGGCGGCACGGACGGCATGGCGAGCTCGGTGTCCGACCAGGTGTCCCGGCGGAGGCCGAAGACCGCGGTGGCAGTGGTCGTGACGACGCCGTCCTGGGTCAGCTCGATCACCCAGTGCTGGTTGGTCCGGTTGGTGCGCACGGGCCGCGCGGCGATGTCGAAATCGCCGTCGGCGACGGGGCCCGCGTAGTTGACGGTGAGGGAGAGCGGGTCACCGAGGCGGTCGGGGTGCTGCTGGACGGCCCGCACGAGGGCGGCGGCGGTGACGCCGCCGAAGGGACCAACCATGTTCGCGTACTCCGGCCGGGTCCGGCCCCGCAGGCGGCCGTCGGCCACGGGGGTGAGGGCGACGGCCGCGGTGAAGGGATGCGGCGGGGCGTCGATCTCGGTCACGCTGTCTCCTCGGAGCGGGATGGGTGTTCCGTGGGATGGATGATCCGCGGGATGGATGTTCCGGCGCACACCGGATATATGTATGACAACTTACATAGGAATCGGCAGCGATGGGAAAGCAGGTCGCATGGCGAGACGACAGGACCGGCCGGGCCCCGGGCGGCGATGATCCGCAGCGCGATCGGGCTGATCCGCCGGCGCGGCGTCGCCGCCACCTCGTTCGCGGACGTGCTGGCCGACAGCGGCGCGCCGCGCGGCTCGGTCTACCACCACTTTCCGCAGGGCAAGTCCCAGCTCGTCGAGGAGGCGACCCGCAGCGCCGCCGACCAGCTGAGCGCCGGGGTGGCCCGGGTGCTGGAGGCGGAGGACACGCCGGGCGCCCTGCACGAGCTGGCCGAGCTGTGGCGCCGCGGTCTCGAGGCCGGCGACTACGCCGTCGGCTGTCCGATCGTCGCGGCGGCGCTGGGCACCGAACGGGCCGCCCGCGACGTGGCGGGGGCGGCGTTCGAGCACTGGTGCGATCTGCTCGCCGCCAGGCTCGTCGCGGACGGAGCCGACCGGGAGCGGGCGCGGTCCGTGGCGGTGCTCGTCGTCGGCGCGCTGGAGGGCGCGCTCGTCCTCGCCCAGGCGCAGCGGACCCCCGCCCCCCTCGACGCCGTGGTCGGCGAGCTGGGGCGCGCTGTGCCGGGCGGTGGTCGGCGCCGGGCGCCCGGCGC
>NZ_CDRNDK010000284.1:0-8528 GCF_977012225.1 Planomonospora algeriensis
CGCCGTGGCGGCCGGTGCCGAGCCCGCCGCGTCGCGGCCCTCCGCCCGCCTCTGGCTGCTGGACGATGACCCCGAGGACGTCCGGCGGCGCTGGCAGGAGGTCCAGGTGGGCTTCGTGGACGACCCGCGCAGGGCGGTGGAGCGCGCCGACTCGCTCCTGGATGAGATGACGACCGCGATCCGCACCGCCCTGGAGGCGCGGGCCTCCGATCTGCAGAGCCGCTGGAAGGACACCGAGCAGGCCGACACCGAGCTGCTCCGTACGGCCCTGCGCGACTACCGGTCGGTGCTGGAGCAGCTGCTGGAGCTGTCGGCGCCGTCCACCGCGTCCGGCGACGCACCCGCTCCGTCGCCGGTGTCCCCCATGTCGTCCGGGAAGAGGTGACCCATGCTCGCGATCGCCGCCGCCATCGTGTTCGGTCTCGGTCTGCTGCTCGATCTGATCGGCGCGAGGCTCGGGGCCGGCATCACCGGTACGACCTTCATCTTGCTCGGACTCCTGCTTCTCGCCCTGCACCAGGCCGGGGTCGGCACCGCCGGCTGGCGTGGCGGAGGCTGGCGGCGCAGGAGGTGATCGGCCCCGGCCGGAACGGGGACCGGACGGGAACGGGAGGGGGCGCCGCCCTGGCAGGGCGGCGCCCCCTCCCGTTCCTCGTGCTGACGTTCCTCGTGCCGGCGGGCGGATCTCACCGGGGGCTTTCCCCGTGCGGGCCGGCGGCCCTCACCGGCGCTCGGCCGGGGCCGCAAGCCGCTCCTGCGCGTCCCGGACCCCCGGCCTCCCGTCCGGGGACGGGTGCTCCGCGCGCTCCGGGATGCGGGACTCCGGACGGGCCGCGAACTCGAACTCCTCGCGGGGATGGGACAGCGCACCGAGCGAGGTGATCTCCCTGCGGAAGAACAGGGCGAGCGTCCAGTCGATCAGCACCCGCACCTTCCGGTTGAAGGTCGGCACCCGCGACAGGTGGTAGGTCCGGTGCATGAACCAGGCGGGGAAGCCGCGCAGCTTCCGGCCGTAGATCTGGGCCACGCCCCGGTGCAGGCCCAGGCTGGCGACCGAGCCCGCGTAGGCGTGCCGGTAGGTCTTGCGCTCCGTCTCGGTGGAGGCCGCCAGGTCGAGCTGGGCCAGCACGTGGTTGCGCAGGTGGATGGCCTCTTCGACGGTCTTGAAGCCGATGCCGCACTCGGCCACGCCGGGGATGGGCAGCAGGCGCGAGACCGAGCCGGGAGCGAAGACGAGGATGTCGTAGGGGAGGGTGCGCGGCGGCCCTGATGGGGGTGGACCTCCAGGGTCCGGGCCCGCAGGTCGACGCCGGCCGCCCAGCCGTTGACGATCTCGCACTTGTGCAGGACCCGGCGGAGGGGGACGACGACGTGCCGGGGCTCGATGTTCCCGGCCGCCGCCTCCGGAAGGAAGGGCTGGTAGGTCATGTATGAGTCGGCGTCGACAACGGTGACGCGGGCCTCGCCGCGGCGGAGCCTGCGCTGCAGGCGCAGCGCGGTGTACATGCCGACGTAGCCGCCGCCGACGATCAGGATGCGGGGAATGTGACTCATGTCCGGCCCCTACCCGGAAAGGCGGCCTCAGATCGTGAAGGACATCGTGACGGCCGTCCCGTTCGGGCCGGTCCGGAAGTCGATGTCGGCGCTGACCATCCGGGCCACCCACAGTCCCATTCCGCTGGTGGCGTAGGGCCCGGGAGGGGTGGTCCCGGGAGGCGTCTCGGGGACCCACCGGCCCTCGTCGTGGACCTGCACGACGAGGGCCCCGCCCTCGGTCCACATCCGCAGCAGCGCCTTGGCGCTGGCGTGCCCGTGGGTGACGGCGTTGGTGGCGACCTCGTTGACCGCGACCAGGAAGTCGGGCAGGCGTTCCTCCCCCATCCCGCTGCGCAGGGCGTGCACCGTGGCGAACTCGCGCACCTGCGGCAGGTCGGGGAGGCAGAACGCCAGCTCGGCTTGTGCCATCCGGGCGGATCCGCCTCCGGCGGGAGAGGATCCGTCCGGAGAGTCCGCCTCGTCCTGGGGCGGCGCGCCCTCGCAGGAAGGCCGAAGCCGGTCGTCGGCCGCCTGAAAGCGAGCCGGACGAGCACCGTCCTCGTTCACCCGTGAACCGCCTCCCCCGCCCCGTGGCACCCGCACCCTGAGTGCCCGGGACTCATCGGAACGCACTCTATGCCACCTAGGCTCCCGCCGACTGAGCTGCCCCGCAACCAGGGTCATATTCAGGCTTCAGCGAGAAGTTCGGCGCGCAACTGGTCCAGCACCTTACGCAGAATCCGGGAGACGTGCATCTGGGAGATGCCGAACTCCGCCGCGATCTCGGCCTGGGTGAGGTTCCCGAAGAAGCGCAGGAGCAGGATGTTCTTCTCCCGCGGCGGCAGCTTGTCGATCAAGGGCTTGACCGCCTCCCGGTCCACCAGCACCGACAGCGCGTCGTCCTCGTCGGGGATGACGTCGCCCAGGGCGGCCGCGTCGTCGTCGGCCCCGAGCGGCGCGTCGAGGGAGAGCGCGCTGTAGGCGGCGGAGGCGTCGAGGGTGAGCAGCACGTCCTCTTCGCTGATCTTCATCTTCTCGGCGAGCTCGGCGACGGTCGGGGCGCGGCCGAACTCCTGGCTCAGGTCGGAGACCAGGCGGTTCAGCTCCGCCCGCCGCTCCTGGTAGACGCGGGGCACGCGGATGGCCCAGGTGCGGTCGCGGAAGTGCCGCTTGACCTCGCCGGTCATGGTGACGACGGCGTATCCCCGGAAGGGGTGCCCGAGGGTCGGGTCGAAGCCGTTGATGGCCTTCATCAGGCCGACGTACGCGGCCTGGAGGAGGTCCTCGAGGGGTTCCCCCCGGTAGCGGTAGCGGCGGGCGATCTCCATCGCCAGCGGGCGGTGCATCTCGACGATGCGCTCACGCAGCCGCTCTGCGCGGTATTCAGAGATTTCAGGCGAGACCATCTCCGCCAGGAGGTCCTCGGCGGTCATGTCGTTGATTTCGAGTGCCTGAACAGACATCGCTGCTCCCTGATATGACTGTCGGGCGGCGCCGAAGCCAGCGGAGCAGTATCCGGGCAGACGGCATCGCCTCGACCACGTTTCGAGGCGAGGCCCTCTGCTGGACCTCGCCTCCAGTATTCCCCGGATTCCGGGAGTATTACTCCCCGCCAGGTAACAGTAAGGTTGCTATGCGAACCGCGAGGAGGATCTGGGTGACGGTGTCGAACAACGGTGATGGATCAGCCCTGGCCCTGGCGTCGGCGACCGTGGACGGAGTGAACGTCATCCGGGTGACCGGCCTGCTCGACGCCACCACCAGGGACCAGTTCGCCGACTATCTCGCCGCGGAGGCCGCCGAGCACGGCCTCGACATGATCCTGGACCTCGGCGGCGTCACCTTCATGGACTCGCGCGCCCTCGGCCTCATCGTGCACCAGTGGCAGGTCAGCACTCAGGCCGGCGGGCGGTTCGCCCTCATCGGCGTGGAGTACGCCAAGACCAAGGTGATGTGGATCACCGGCCTGGCCCAGCGGCTGCCGCTCTACGACACGCTCGGCGACGCGCTGGCGGCGTTCGAGCGGTCCTGACCGCCCCGGGCCCGCCTGTTCCGCCGCCGGTCCTGAGCCGGGAGACCGTCCCGATCCCGGCCGGATCCCGGAGCGGGGCGGCCCCAGAGCCTCTGGTCTAGAGCACCTGGTCCGGCCGGACCGGCCGGCTGCCCCGGTTGCGCTGGTGCTCGTCGACCAGGAGCCTGGCCAGGTCGGCGACCTTCACCTGGTGGTGCTGGGAGACCCGGCGCAGCTCGTCGAAGGCCTCCTCGGCGGAGCACCCGCTGGACTTCATGATGATGCCCTTGGCCTGGTCGATGACGGCGCGCCCGGCCAGCGCCTCCTGCATCTGCGCCGCGTCGGTCCGGACCTCGTCGTAGTCCCACATGTTGGCCAGGGCCACGGTCACCTGCTCGGCCAGCATCTCGGCCAGCGGGGTCACGTTCCGGGTGGCGAAGACGCCGGGGCGCACGCCGTACAGGCCGAGGACCAGGACCGCGCGCTCGACGGTGATCGGCATCGCCAGGACCGAGCGGACCCCGCAGCGGACCGCCATCGCCGTGTAGTCGGGCCAGCGGCTCTCCCGGAGGACGTCCTGCACGATCACGTGGCCGCCGCTGGAGCGCGCCTCGGCGCAGGGCCCCCGGCCCAGCCCGCTCTCGCTGTCGACGAGCACGACGAGCTCGCTGTGCGAGGCCGAGACCACCAGCCGCTCCTCCCGCCAGAGCTCGGCGGATCCGCCCGCGCAACCGGGCACGCCGCCCGCGAGGGTGGCGGTCAGCCCGCACAGCACGCTCTCGCTGGAGGTCTCCTCGCTCACCCTGCCGAGGGCGGCGAGATCCCGGGCGAGAACGGGAGTCATCATGTCCATGCGATGAGGTCCCTTCCGGAGTTCCGATAACTTAACCACTGCCCGACCGCGCATCGATGAGACCCGCGGGGTGGCGTACCGTCTACAGCGGGACACCCCACTCCGGCCCTGGACGAGGACGAGCATTGACCGAACCCATTGGCCTTCCCGCCCTGGAGCAGGCTCTCGACGCGCTGACCGCGAGGGTTCTGTCCCTGCGTGAGACCAGGTCCAGCTACCCCGCGGACCCCCGTTCCACACTCGACGCCGCGCTCGCCGAGCTGGACACCGCCCGCGAGCTGCTGGACGCCGCTCTGCGCGAGCTGCGCAGGACCCCGCGGCGGTCCGGCGAGCGGGAGAACGGCTCGCAGCGGGAGCTCAAGCTGCTGCGCCAGGTGTTCAAGACGTTCCCGGTGCCGGTGGCGGTGCTGGACGGCTCGGGGGTGGTCCGGCGGATCAGCGCGGAGACCTCGCGGATGCTGGGCAGCCCGGCCGGCTACCTGATCGGCCGGTCGTTCCCGCTGTTCGTCGACGTCTCGCGCCGGGCGGCCTTCCGCTCGCACCTGACCGCGGTGCAGCAGAGCGGCCAGACGGCGACGTTCCAGACCCGGCTGGCGCACCAGGGCCGCGCGCACACCGTGCAGCTCGCCCTGGTGCGGCTGACGATGCCGGGCGAGCCGCACGCGATGACCGCGGTCGTGATCCTGCCGCTGGAGACGCAGGTCGCCGAGGTGGCGCCGGGACCGGCCGACCGGTCGGACGCCGCCTTGATCCTGGCCTCCGCGCGCCGCCAGGAGCTGCTGTCCCGGATGACCCGCCTGCTGCTGGACGAGGAGAGCCTGCGCCAGCCGGTGACCGTCACCCGCGCCTCGCGGCTGCTGGCCGCCGAGGCCGCCGACTGGGTGATCGCCGACGTGGTCCGCGAGGGCAATCCCCGCCGGGCGTGCGTGTTCGGTCCCTCCGACCGGCCGGTGACCGACCTGGTCCGCCTCGTCGAGGGGCTGAACCCGCTGCGGGCGCCGCTCATCGCCCACGTGCTGACCGGTGGTTCCGGCGTGGTGCACGAGATGGTGGAGGACGAGACCCTGCTGGGGGGCGCCGGTGACGGGCCGCCGCTGCTGCGGGTGATGGGCGCGGCCTCGGTGCTGTGCGTGCCGATCGGCGGCGAGGACGGCCCCGCGGGTTCCCTCACCCTGGTACGGCTGCGCGACCGCGAGCCGTTCTCCCTGGCCGACCTGGGCGTGCTGCAGGAGATCGGCGTGCACCTGGGGCTCGCGGTGCGGGCGCGGCGCAGCTTCCAGAACCGGTCGCAGGCCGCCGACGCCCTGCGCACCAGCGTCGTGCCGCGCAGCCTCCCCGACATCCCGGGGTTCGAGGCCGCGGCGATCTACCACGCGGGGTCCAGCCCGGTGGGCGCCGAGTTCTACGACGTCTTCCCCGTCGCGGACGGCTGGGGCTTCGCGCTCGGCGGGGCCGCGGGCAAGGGCGAGGAGGCCGCCTCGGTCAGCGCCATGGTCCGCAACGGGCTGCGCGTGCTCAGTGTCTGGGAGTCCGATCCCGGCCAGGCGCTGCGCAAGCTCAACCAGGCGCTGGCCGTGCAGCACAGCGGCATGTTCGTGATGGCGCTGGCCGGGTTCGTCAAGGGGCGGCGGATCAGGCTGGCCAGCGCGGGGCACCATCCCGCCGCGCTGCTGCGGCCCGACGGCACGGTGCGCTTCACCGCCGGCGGCGGCGTGCCGCTGGGCATCTCCCCCGACGGGGAGACCTTCGACGAGGAGCTCACGCTGACCGCTGGCCAGATGCTGGTCTTCTACTCCGACGGCCTGGTCGCCTCGCGCAACGACGAGGGCGAGGCGTACGGCGAGATCCGGCTGGCCGACGTGCTGGCCCGGTGCGTCTCGCAGTCCCCCGCCACCGTGGTCAAGACCGTCGAGGAGGACCGGCACGCGTTCTCCGGCGGCCGGGTCTGGGACGAGATCGTGGTCCTCGCGCTGCGTGTGGTGTAGGCCGCACGCGGGGGCGGCGTCCCCGGAGCCGCCTTCCGGCCCGGCCGGGTGCCGGAGCCGGGAGCCGGGGCCGAGTGTCGGAGTGCCGGAGCCGGGTGCCGCCGTCCCGCCGCGGCACCCCTGGATGCCCGTGGGGTGCCGGGAATATGGAGGTTTGCCATCGACGGTGATCCGGGTATGGTTTCTCGCATACAGATGAGTGCCTAAGACGCAGGCACCCCTGAAGGAACCCTTGGCTTTCCATGCCTGTCTCCTCCCAGAGGTGTGCCGTGAATATTGCATTTGTCTTCTCCGACGCCCTGTCCGCCGCCCAGGACTGGTCCGACCTCTCCGCCCAGCGCACCCAGATGCTCGCCATCGCCCGGGAGCTCGGCAAGGAGCACAAGGTCACCGTCTACACGCGCAGGGCCTCCGATTCGGGCAAGGCCCGCGTGCGCGTGGCCCACGGCGTCACCATGGAGCACCTGGCCGTCGGGCCCGCCGGGGACCTGTCCGAGGACGACGTGCTGGGCCACCTGTCGGCCTTCGGCACCGAGCTGACCCGCCGCTGGAGCCAGGACCGGCCGGACGTCGTCCACGCCTGCTCGTGGACCGCCGGGCTGGCCGCCATCGCGGGCGCGGACGGCCTGTCGATCCCGGTCGTCCAGGGTTTCATCTGCGAGAGCGCCGACCCCAGGAAGGCGCGGCTGCAGCGGGCGATCAGCCGCCGGGCCGGCGCGGTGGTCGCCGGGTGCGGGGGTGAGGAGTCCGAGCTGATCCGGATGGGCGTGCCGCGCCGCAACATCGCCGTGGTGCCCTGCGGTGTCGACGTCGAGCGGTTCCGCCGCCAGGGGCCCGCCACGCCGCGCGGCACCCGGTCCCGCCTGCTGCACGTGGGGCCGCTCTCCGAGGGCAAGGGCGTGCTGACCGCGGTCCGGGCGCTGGAGGGCGTCCCGGACTCGGAGCTGCTCGTCGCCGGCGGTCCGGCCGCCGCGGACCTGGAGCACGACGCCGACGCGCACCGGGTCATGATGCTGGCCAAGGAGCTCGGGGTGGAGGACCGGGTCACCCTGCTCGGGCAGGTCGCGCACGCCTCCATGCCCAAGCTGATGCGCAGCGCCGACGTGGTCGTCTCGCTGCCCCGCGAGGCCGCGGCGGGCGTCGTCGTACTGGAGGCCATGGCCTGCGGCGTACCGGTCGTCGCCTCCGCGGTGGGCGCGCACACCGACTCCGTCGTGGACGGGGTGACCGGCCTGCTGGTCGCGCCGGACCGTCCCGCGCAGACCGCCCGGCTCGTCCGCGAACTGCTCGCCGACCCGACGCGGCGGACGGCCCTGGGCTTCGCCGGCGCCGACCGCGTCCGCTCCCGCTACTCGTGGGAGCGGATCAGCCAGGAGCTCGTCCGGGTCTACGAGGACGTCGTCCCCGCCGAGGCGCGCGCCCTGCAGCCGTCGGCCGCCTGACGGCTCCGCCCGGCCTTCGCCCGGTCCGGGGTGCGGCTCGCTCCCGGACCGGGCTTTTTGATGCACTCGGCTGGATAGGTATACGTTTGGCCGCATGATGATCCATCCATGGGACGCCGCGGCTCCCGATGAGGCGCTGGAGTTCGTCAGGTCGAGCGAGTTCGGCCATCTCATCGCCTCCGGCCGGGACCGCGACGTCCCGGTGGTGGTGCCGACCCAGTTCCTGCTGGCCGACGACCGCACGGTCCTGCTCCACCTGGCCCGGCCCAATCCGGTCTGGGCGGCGATCGCGGAGAATCCGGCCGTGCTGCTGTCCGTGGCCGGCGACTGGGCCTACGTGCCCGGCGCGTGGAAGGTCCTGCCGGGCGAGGACGACCCCCGCCTCGGCGTGCCCACCACCTACTACG
This sequence comes from Planomonospora algeriensis, assembly GCF_977012225.1. Classification (NCBI taxonomy): domain Bacteria; kingdom Bacillati; phylum Actinomycetota; class Actinomycetes; order Streptosporangiales; family Streptosporangiaceae; genus Planomonospora; species Planomonospora algeriensis. The sequence continues at coordinate 8,235 of NZ_CDRNDK010000284.1, forward strand.
CCGCCGTCCAGCTCGTCTGCCACGCAGAGGTCGTCACCGACCCGGAGGGCAAGCTCGACATCCTGCGGGCCCAGCTCGCCCGGCTGGAGCCGGAGGGCGGTCTGGCCGACCCGGCCGAGCACGCGCGGCGGCTGCCCGGCATCCTGGGACTGCGCCTGACCGTGCGGAAGGTCGAGGGCAAGTTCAAGTACGGCGGCAACGCCGACGAGGCGCACCGCCGCCACATCGCCGAGCGGCTCGCTGAGCGCGGCGGCCCCGGCGACGCCCCGGCCCGCACGCACCTGCTGCGCCGCC
>NZ_CDRNDK010000285.1:0-8517 GCF_977012225.1 Planomonospora algeriensis
CTTCGGCACCGTGGTCTTCGCGATGTTCGCCGGCTTCTACTTCTGGTGGCCGAAGCTCACCGGCAAGATGCTGAACGACGCGCTCGGCAAGTTCCACTTCTGGACGCTGTTCATCGGCTTCCACGGCACCTTCCTGGTCCAGCACTGGCTGGGCGCGCAGGGCTTCCCGCGCCGCTACGCCGACTACAGCCCGATCGACGGCTTCACCGACCTGAACATGGTCTCCTCGATCGGCGCGTTCCTGCTGGGTGCCTCCACGCTGCCGTTCCTCTACAACGTGTGGAAGACGGCCAAGACCGCGCCCAAGGTCACCGTGGACGACCCGTGGGGCTACGGAGGCTCGCTGGAGTGGGCCACCTCCTGCCCGCCGCCGCGGCACAACTTCACCTCGCTGCCGCGCATCCGGTCCGAGCGCCCCGCGTTCGACCTCAACCACCCGTACGCCGCGGCCCCGCGCAAGCTGGAGGAGGTCCGATGAAGGTTCAGGGCTGGCTGTTCATCCTCGTCGGCATCTTCTTCGCCGCGGTGGACGTCGTCTACTGGTTCTGGTCCAAGGAACCGGTCGGCACGACGGCGATGGCGATCTCGGTCGGCTTCGCGCTGATGATCGGGTACTACCTGATGTACACCGCCCGGCGGATCGGCGACCAGCCGTCGGACAACAAGCAGGGCGAGATCAGCGACGACGCGGGCGAGCTGGGCTTCTTCAGCCCGCACAGCTGGTGGCCGCTCTTCGTCTGCCTGGCCGTCGCGCTCGCCACGGTGGGCCTGGTCATCGGCTGGTGGCTGTTCATCATCGGCGTCTTCGCGATCATCATGGCGATGATCGGTTTCGTCTTCGAGTACTACCGGGGCAACTTCTCGCACTGAGCGGACCGGGCGCGCCGGGCCACTGAGCGGACCGGGCGCGCCGAGTACGCCGAGCAGGCAGAGAGGGTCTCGCGGGCGTCGCCGAGACGCCCTCGGACCGCCGGAAGCGGGCCGTGGAATTCCTTCCACGGCCCGCTTTTTGGATTTATTTGAGGTTTGTTGATCACTCGCGTATCTCTGCGACGTGCTCGCCCGCTTACTCCGGGTAATAACGAAATCTGGAGACAGGCCGGGAAGAGGGAGTACACGTGCGGCAGGCGATCCGTGGTTCGACCTATGGGCCGGGGCTGCTCGCCCTGGCGCTGGTGGTGTCATGGCCGGCGGCCGGCGCCGCCGCGGGCACCGAGGGGGCGACGGAGCCGCCCGCGCGAGCCGGCGCGGCCGCGCCGCAGGCGGTGCGCGAGAAACCCGTCGTGATGGTGATGCCCTCCGACGGCAGCGAGGGGGTGCCGACCGATACGACCGTCCTGGTCGGCGTCCAGGGGGGAACCCTGGAGAAGGTCACCGTCCGGGCCGTGAAAGGCTCCAAGGGCTCTTCCGGGGCGACGCTGCCGGGCGTGCTGAGCGCGGACGCCACCCAGTGGCGGAGCCGGGGAACGGCCGCTCCCGGGACCACCTACGAGGTCACCGTGCTGGCGGTCGATCCGGAGGGCGGCACGACGGAGTCCACCAGCTCCTTCACCACGGTCCGGGCCGACGGGGGCTTCGCCGTGCAGAGCCTCCTGCCGCACAAGGACCACACCGGGCTCACCGTGGGCGTCGGCATGCCCATCATGATCACGTTCGACCGGGACGTCACCGACCGGCTCTCCATCGAGCGCAACCTGCTGCTGCGCACCTCCAAGCCGGTCCACGGCGCCTGGCACTGGTTCGACGACCGGAACGTGCACTTCCGGCCGAAGCGGTTCTGGCCCGCCCACACGCGGGTCCGCCTGGAGGCGCGGCTGGCCGGGGTGCGCGGAGGCGAGGGCCTGTACGGCAGGCGGAACCACGTCCTCGACTTCCGGACCGGCAGGTCCCAGATCACCTCGGGCAGCGTCCGCACCCACCGCCTGACCGTCCGGCGCGACGGTGAGGCGATCCGGGAGATCCCGATGAGCGCGGGACAGGGCGGAGTCTGGAAGTACCACACGACCAGCGGCATCCACCTGGCCATGTCGCGCGAGCCGGTGACCATCATGATCTCGCCCGGCATCGGCCCCGGCCAGCCCGGCTACTACCGCAAGACCGTCTACAACACGGTCCGGATCTCCAGCAGCGGTGAGTACGTGCACAGCGCCCCGTGGTCGGTCGGCTCCCAGGGCCGCGCCAACGTGAGCCACGGCTGCGTCAACGTCAGCCCGGCCAACGCGCGCTGGTTCATCGACAACACCCTGATCGGCGACCCGATCATCATCACCGGCTCGCCCCGCGAGCTCGAACCCACCAACGGCTGGGGCCACTGGCAGGAGGACTGGGCGCAGTGGACCAGGTGGAGCACGCTCAAGGGCTTCACCACCGAGCCGATCGGGTCCTCCACCGGTCAGTGACGGCGGGGGCGCGGCGACGGGACGGCGGGACGGCGGTCGAGGGACGGCGGGAACGAGGGGCGGGACGCGGGAGGAGAGCCGGCGGGACCCCGGGGGACGGGAACGGGAGAGGGCCCGGGCGGATGATCCGCCCGGGCCCTCTCCCGTCGTCCCGCGGGTCCGTCAGTGGACGGCGGGCTTGTCGTCGTCCCCGTCGGTGCCGGCGCCGACGGCCGCGTGGTCGTCGTGACCGTGGCCGTCACCGTGGCCGTGACCGTCGTCCATCGGGATCTTCTCGCCGCCGTAGGCGGCGCTCATCTTGGCCCGGAGCCTGCCGATCGGGCCGCGCAGGGCCTTCGGCGGGACGCCGTCGGAGCCGTTCCCGGCGCCGGGAAGGGTCGGGACCGCCTCCTTGCCGCGCATGTGCGCCTCGATGTCCCGCGACGGGGGCACGTGGACCTCGATGTACTCGCCGTGGGGCAGGCGCTTGATGACGCCCGACTCCACGCCGTGCCCGATGATCGCCGCGTCCTTGCGCTGCAGGCCGAGGCAGATCCGGTAGGTGACCACGTAGGCGATCACCGGGGCCACGAAGACCAGGACCCGGCCCACGTAGGTCGTCCAGTTCAGCGAGACGTGCAGGACCCAGGAGAGCTCGTCGTTCGCGCCCAGCAGCCACAGCACGCCGTAGAACGTCATCGCGGAGATGCCGATCGAGGTGCGGTGCGGGTTGTTGCGGGGACGGTCCACGACGTGGTGCTCGCGGTTGTCGCCGGTGATCCACCGTTCGACGAACGGGTACACCGCCAGGCCCGTCATGATGATGCCCATCGGGACCAGCGCCGGGATCAGCACGCTCAGCGGGAGCGTGCCGCCGCCCTGCCCGAACAGGTTGACCTCCCACGAGGGCATCAGGCGCAGCGCGCCCTCCAGGAAGCCCATGTAGAAGTCGGGCTGGGAACCCGCCGAGATGTCCGCCGGAGTGTACGGGCCGAACAGCCAGATCGGGTTGATCTGGGCGAAGGTCCCCAGCAGCGCGATGACGCCGAAGGTGAACATGAAGTAGGCGCCGGCCTTGGCCATGAAGGCCGGGTAGAACGGCGCGCCCACCACGTTCTTGTTCGTCCGGCCCTTGCCCGGCATCTGGGTGTGCTTCTGCACCCACATGAGGATCATGTGGGCGGAGATCAGGCCCAACAGGATGCCCGGGATGAGCAGGATGTGCAGCGAGTAGAACCGGGAGATGACATCCTCACCCGGATATTCGCCGCCGAACAGGAAGAACGTGATCCAGGTGCCGACCAGCGGCAGCGAGATGGCCACGCCCTCGGTGATCCGCAGACCGGCGCCGGAGAGCAGGTCGTCGGGGAGGGAGTAGCCGGTCAGACCCTCCAGCAGGGCCAGGGTCAGCAGGCCGACACCGATCAGCCAGTTCAGCTCGCGCGGCTTGCGGTACGCCCCGGTGAAGAACACGCGGAGCATGTGGACCATCATGCCGGCCACGAACAGCAGCGCCGCCCAGTGGTGCATCTGCCGCATGAGCAGACCGCCGCGGACGTCGAAGCTGATCTCCAGCGCCGAGGCGTACGCCGCCGACATGCCGATGCCCTGGAGCGGGGCGTAGGAGCCCTCGTAGATCACGTGCTCCATGCTCGGCTTGAAGAAGAACGTCAGGAATGTGCCGGTCAGCAGCAGGACGATGAACGAGTAGAGCGCGATCTCGCCCAGCAGGAACGACCAGTGGTCCGGGAACACCTTGCGGAGGTTGCGCCGCATGAAGTTCCCGGCGCCCAGCCGGTCGTCGAGGAAAGAGCTGGTGCCGGCGATGGGCTTCGGAACGGTTCCGGTGCTCACGACTGGCCTCCCTTCTCACGGGCCTCGGCCTCGGCGTCGCCGCGTTCCCAGAAGCTCGGCCCCGGCGGGACCGGGAAGTCGGCGGTGGCCACGAGGTAGCCCTCGCCGTCCACCGCGATGGGCAGCTGGGGCAGCGGCCGGGCGGCCGGGCCGAAGACGACCTTGGCGCCGTCGGCGGCGTCGAAGGTCGACTGGTGGCACGGGCACAGGATGTGGTGCGTGGTCTGCTCGTACAGTGCAGCGGGGCAGCCGACGTGCGTGCAGATTTTAGAGTATGCGACGATCCCGTCCGGTGCCCAGTTGCGGTTGGTGCCGGACTTGAGCTCCTCGGGGCGGAACTTGATCAGGATGAGCGTGGACTTGGCCAGCTCGTTCAGATCGTGCTCGTAGCCCTCGGGGACCACCGACAGGATGCCGCCGGGGGAGTTGAAGTCCGCCGCGCGGATCGGCGCGCCGGTGCCCTCGACGACGAGCCTGCGCTGCTTGCCCTCCTTGGTCTTCTCCCCCCAGACGGTGTGCCGCAGCTTCTTCGGGAAGTCGGAGTACTCGTGCGGGCCGAGGTCCTTCAGCAGCACCAGCGGGGCCAGGCCCAGCGGGGCCGCCGCGGCCAGCAGCGTACGGCGCAGCAGCGGCCGCTTGGTGATGCCGCTCTCGGCCGCGCCCTGCAGGAAGGTCTCGCCGACGTAGGCCCGGGTCTCGCCGTCGGAGGCCATCTCGTGGCGCTCCTGGACGAGCTTGTACTTGGGCATGACCATGCGGACCCAGACCACGATGCCCGAGGCCAGAGCCAGCAGCGCGACCGTGAGCGAGCCGCCCAGGGCCAGGTTCGAGGTCGCCGCGCTGTCCAGGTCGCCGACCTGGAAGGCCACGTAGGAGACGATGAACCCGATGCCCGCCAGGAAGGCGACCAGGAAGCAGAGAGCGGCGATCCGCTCGCCCTTCTTCGCCGTCGCCTCGTCCTGCAGGTTCACGCCGGGGACCTCGGCGGAGCCGGTGCGCTCCTCGGCGCCGAGCAGCGGCGTGCCGGTGGCGGCGTGCGAGGGAGTGCCGATGACGCGCTTGGGGACGCGCTCACCCGGCTGCTCGATGTCGTGATTGTTGTCTGTCATTGGGCCTGTCGCCTCTTCGCGGTGATCCAGATAGCGGCCAGCGAGAGCAGGCTGAGGCCCACGATCCAGGCGACCAGGCCCTCGGTGACGGGGCCGATGCGGCCGAGGTCGGCGCCACCCGGGTCCTTCTGCTCGCGCACGCCCACGATGTAGGCGATCATGTCCCGCTTCTGCTCGGGGGTGATGATGCTGTCGTTGAACACCGGCATGGCCTGCGGGCCGGTGATCATGGCCTCGTAGATCTGCCTCTCACTGGCCGGGTACAGCGGGGGCGCGTACTTGCCCTGGGTCAGCGCGCCGCCCTCGCCGGTGAAGTTGTGGCACTGGATGCAGTTGGCGCGGAAGAGCTCACCGCCCTTGGCCTTGTCGCCCTTGGAGGCGTCGACCTGATCGGCCGTCGGGATGGTCGGGCCGCCGCCGAGCGACTGGATGTACGCCGCGAGCTGCCGGACGGTGTCGTCGTTCACCCACGGTGCGGGCTGCTTGCGCGGGGCCTGCGCTCCGGGGTTGGCCAGGGGCATGCGGCCGCTGCTGACCTGGAAGTCCACGGAGGCGGCGCCCACGCCCACGAGGCCGGGACCGCGGTCCTCGACGCCCTCGGCGTTGAGGCCGTGGCAGCTGGAGCAGCTCTGCTCGAAGAGCTTCTTGCCCTCCGCCACGTCGTCGGCCTTGCCGGAGGCGATGGCCGCGTCGGCCCGCTCGCTCGTCGGGGCCGCCAGGGTGTAGGTGAACCCCAGCAGCCCCAAGGCCAGAAGCAGGACGGCGTATCTCGCGAGGGGATGCCGCCGCCCAGCGGTGATCCTATTCACAGAGATCCCCGATTCCTTAATGGATGCCATAGATGGTCACGAAAAGGCCGATCCAGACCACGTCGACGAAGTGCCAGTAGTAGGACACGACGATCGCGCTGGTCGCCTGCTCACGGGTGAAGCGCTTCGCGGCGTACGTGCGTCCCAGCATGAACAGGAACGCGATCAGTCCACCGGTCACGTGGAGGCCGTGGAAGCCCGTGGTCAGGTAGAACACCGAGTCGTACGGACCGTGCGACAGGGTGTGACCCTCGTGGACCAGCTGGCTGTACTCGTACAGCTGACCGGCGACGAAGACGGCGCCCATCAGGAAGCTGACGATGTACCAGAAGCGCAGCTTGGCGACCTGGCCCTTCTCGGCGGCCCACACGCCCAGCTGGCAGGTCACACTCGACAGGACCAGGATGATCGTGTTGGCCAACGCGAACGGGACGTTGAGGTGGGCCTCGGGCCAGGGCATGCCCTGGCCGAGGCTCACCGACCGGATGGTGAAGTACATCGCGAACAGCGCCGCGAAGAACATGAGCTCGGAGGACAGCCAGACGATCGTCCCGACGCTGACCAGGTCAGGTCTGTTGGACGAGTGTGCTGTCGTCGTCGTTGAGATTGCGGATGCTGTCGCCACGGGCAGCATTATTGCGGCTCCCCTGGTCGGGTCGCCGCACGGCCCCCCGGTAGGAGGGGTAAACGTCCCTTTAATCGGGATGTAAGGGGCAATCCGCGCCCTGTCGTCTCCGGTCTGGGTCTCCGGGCGGGCCGACCGGTAGCATCCCAGGTGACCATACATCGACAAGGGATAGTGAGCGCGACCTTGAGCACCGACGACAAGATGAGGGTCCTCGTCTACAGCGACGACGCCAGCACCCGGCAGAGGGTGCGCGAGGCGATCGGCCGCCGCCCCGCCGCCGACGTGCCCCTCGTGGAGATCGTGGAGTGCGCCACCCACGCGAAGGTCGTCCAGCACTTCGACTCCGGCGTGATCGACGTCGCGGTGCTCGACGGCGAGGCCAAGCCGGCCGGCGGCATGGGCGTCGCCCGGCAGGCCAAGGACGAGGTCCACGACTGCCCGCCGATCTGCCTGCTGATCGCCCGCCGTGACGACCGCTGGCTGGCCGAGTGGTCCCGCGCCGAGGCCGTCGTGCCCCAGCCGATCGACCCCGTGGTGCTGGCCGACACCGTCGCCGACCTGATGCGCCGCCGGCTCTCCACCCGCCTGTCGGCGCACTAGCACCAGGACGCGCACCAGCACTAGGAGACGTCCGGGCGACGCCCGCAGACGCCTGGAAGACGGGAGACGCGGAGAGGCCGCCGGCGGCCGCCCCGGGTGGGCGGCGCCGGAGCGGCCGACCCGGTTCTCCACCGCAACCCCGACCGCCGTCGCACGACCGGTAGACACTCTGGAGACCCTCATGGACGCGCGCACCACCTGGCCCGCGCTGTTGTCGGCCCTGCTCGCGGGTGAGCACCTGACGGCGGACGAGACCGCCTGGGCGATGAAAGAGATCATGTCGGGCTCGGCGACCCCCGCGCAGATCGCCGGTTTCGCCGTGGCGCTGCGCGCGAAGGGCGAGACGGTCTCGGAGGTGACCGGCATGGCCCGCACGATGCTGGAGCTGGCCACCCCGCTCTCGGTCGAGGGCCCGGTCGTGGACATCGTCGGCACCGGCGGGGACCAGGCGCACACGGTGAACGTCTCCACGATGGCGGCGATCGTGGCCGCCGCGGCCGGCGCGCGGGTGGTCAAGCACGGCAACCGGGCCGCCTCCTCCTCCTGCGGGGCCGCCGACGTGCTGGAGCACCTCGGCGTCGTGCTCGACCTGGCCCCGGCGGACACCGCCAGGGTCGCCGCAGAGGCGGGCATCGCCTTCTGCTTCGCGCCGGTCTACCACCCCGCGTTCCGTTTCACCGGCCCGCCGCGGAAGGAGCTCGGCGTGCCGACGGTCTTCAACTTCCTCGGCCCGCTGACCAACCCGGCCCGGCCGGCCGCCCAGGCGATCGGGGTCTACGACGCGCGCATGCTCCCGGTCGTGGCCGGGGTCTTCGCCGAACGGGGCGTCTCCGCCCTGGTCTTCCGGGGCGACGACGGCCTCGACGAACTCACCATCGCCACCACCTCCACGGTCTGGATCGTCCGGGACGGCGTCGCCACGCAGACCGTCTTCGACCCGGCGGTGCTCGGCATCCCCCGGGCCGGGGCGGACGCGCTGCGCGGCGGGGACGTGGTCTTCAACGCGCAGGCCGTACACGACCTGCTCGGCGGTAAGACCGGGCCGGTGCGCGACGCGGTGCTGCTCAACGCCGCCGCCGCGCTGGTCGCGCTGGACGGCGCGGGCGACGACCTGGACGCCGCGATGGTCCGCGCCCACG
>NZ_CDRNDK010000286.1:0-8448 GCF_977012225.1 Planomonospora algeriensis
GCCGCGGACGGCGCGGACTGGCGCGGACGGCGCGGACGGCGCCGGGGCCGATACGGCCTGCGCGGCCGGAGCCGATACGGACGGCGCGGCCGGAGCCGGGGCCGAAGCGGTCGGCGTGGTCGAGGTGGTCTCGGTCATTCGATCTCCTGGCGGAGTGCGGCCAGGAACAGTGCGGCGTCCCTGCCGTTGACGAGGCGGTGGTCGTAGGCCAGGCCGATGTCGGCGACGGTCCGCACCGTCACCGAGCCGTCGGCGGCCAGGACGGTCTCCGGCCGCGGGGAGGTCACCGCGAGGGCGGCGGCCGTGCCGGGCAGGACGATCGGGACGGCGAGGACCACGTCGGCGTCGGTGTGCAGGGTGACCGTGATGTTCGCCCCGGTCAGGTCCTGCTCCCGGAAGCCGCCGGACGCGGCGGCCAGCCGGTGGCGCATCAGCGTGGCGGCGATCTCGCGCAGGGAGCCGGTCTCGCGGACGACCGGCACGTACAGGCCCTCGCCCAGGTCGAAGGTGACCCCGACGCAGGGGGCGGCGGAGAGCCGGACCACCGGCCCCGCCGGGCCGGGCGCGCTCCCGGACGCGCTCCCGAACGCGTTCCCGGACGCGTCCTCGACGGAGGCGAACAGCAGCGGGAACCTCCCGTGCAGCCCGGCCACCGCCTGCACGAACAGCTCGGGCAGCCCGACCGGCCTGCGCACCTCGCGGGTGAGCGCGCCCGCCCGCTCCAGCGCCCGGCCGACGTCGAAGCGCATCACGGTGTAGGCGGCCGGGACCATCCGGTGGGAGAGGGTGACGGCGCGGGCCACGGCCCGCTGCACCTTCGACAGCTCGTGCCGGCCGGCCGCGTCCTCCTCCCCGCCGGGGCGCGCGGGGCCGGGGACGTTCCCGCCCTCGGAAGCACTGGCGTCCCCGGGGTCCTTCTCCTCCCCGGGAGCACGGACGTCCCCGGTGTTCTCCCCCTTCCCGGGAGCAGGCGTACCGGCGAGGCGTTCGACGTCCGCCCGGCGGACCAGGGGCAGTCCCAGCGCCAGCACCCGCTTCTCGGGGACGCCCAGCTCCTCCATGGCGGCCCGGGCCGGGTCGGTGATCAGGGAGGCGGCGGCCGTACCCGGCGGCCCGTCCCCGGCCGGAGAGCCCGCGGATGCCCTTGCCGGAGAGCCGGCCGTGACACCGGCCCCCGGCGCGGCGGGGATCTCCGCGGTTCCGGCGGGCGCCTCCGCGGTTCCGGCGGGCGGCGGAGACGGGGATCCGGTGCTTCCGGCCGGGTTCCCGGAGACGACACGGGCCAGCACGGCGCCCGGGGCGACCCAGGCGTCCTTGGCCGCGACGTGGACCAGCCGCCCGGAGACGGCCGCCTCGATCTCGTCGGCGGCCTTGGAGGTCTCCAGGACCGCCACCGGCTCACCGGCGCGCACCGGCTCGCCGTCGCCGACGAGCCATTCCACGACCAGGTACTCGGTGTCCTGGTTGTTCAGCTTGGGAACGAGGACGTCAGCCACGCAGGGCCTCCCGTACGGCGCGGTGGATCGCGGACTCATCGATCAGGACCTCCCGCTCCAGGTGGGCGGCGGTCGGGATCACCGACGCCCGGGAGCAGACCAGGCGGACGGGCCCCCGCAGCCGGTCCCAGACGCGCTGGTGGACCAGGTGGGCGACCTCGCTCCCCCAGGTGCCGCCGGCGGTGCCCTCCTCGGCGACCAGCACGACCCCGCCGAGGTACGGCAGCAGCGCCTCGACGTCCAGCGGGTACAGCCGGGACGGCACCAGCAGCCGGCAGGAGACCTCCTCCTCCAGCAGCAGCGACCGCATCGCGCCCAGCGCCCGGTGCGCCGTCCCGCCCGGTGCGACGATCACGCAGTCGGGGCGGGCTGCGAGTTCCGGCACGTCCGGGTCCACCACGGCCAGGTCGCCGTCGCGGCGCACCCGGAACAGCGGGTCCGCCTGGCCCATCGGCCGGGTGTAGAGGATCTTGTCCTCGAAGAACAGGCACGGCTCGCCCCGGTCCACCATGGCCGCGAGCACCTCGCGGTTGTCGTGGAAGGGCGACATCTCGTACAGCGCCAGGCCCGGCATGCCGATGAAGTGCTTCTGCAGGCTCTGGCTGTGCGTGGGGCCGTAGCCCCGGCCGCCGCCGGTGGGGCAGCGCACGACCATCCGCAGCGGCAGGCGCGAGCCGTACATCGACACCGACTTGGCGGCGAAGTTGCACAGCTGGTCGAAGGCGAGCGCGGCGAAGTCGCCGAACATGATCTCGGCCACCGCGGTGTTGCCGGTCAGCGCGAGCCCGGCCGCGACGCCGGTGAGCGCGCCCTCGCTGATCGGGGTGGTGATCACCCGGCCGGGGAAGCGGCTGGACAGCCCCTTGGTGATCTTGAAGGCGCCGCCGTACGGGTCGAGGACGTCCTCGCCCAGCACGTACGCCGCGGGATCGTCGGCGAGCAGCCCGTGCAGGGCGGCGTTGAGGTTCTCGGCTACACGCACGGCGGCCACCACTCGGTGCGGGGACTCCCCGCTGTACGGCACGGCGGCCATCCCTCGGTGCGGGCGTTCTCTGCTACGCGCACGGCGACCACCTCGCGCCGCTGAGGTTCTGCGCTATTCGCACGGTGACCACCTCGACGGCGGCCGGGCGGAGACCTCCGCGACGACGCCCTCGACCAGCGCCTTGGCGCGGGCGTCGAGCGGGTGGAAGTGATCGGGGTGGTCGTGGGCGTAGCGGGCGTACCAGTCGTGCTCCCGCGCCGCGCGGACCGCCTCGGGCGGGCGGGTGTCGTCGCCCTTGCTGTGCGGGCCGAGCCGGTGGGTGCGGAACTCCACCACCAGCGGCCGGCCCTGCCGCACCCGGGCGACCAGCGGTTCCAGGGCGGGGCGGATCTCGTTGACGTCGGCCGAGACGACCAGGTGGTGGCCGATCCCGAACGCCGCCGCCCGCCCGGCGATGGTCCCGGCGAGTTGCGCGCCGGTGGGCGTGGACTGGGCGATGCCGTTGTTCTCCACCACCACCAGCAGCGGCAGGTCCCAGAGCGCGGCCAGGTTCAGCGCCTCGTAGACCGCGCCCTCGCCCCAGGTGCCGTCGCCGATGTGGACGCAGGCCAGCGTCCCCGGCTCGGTGCGCCGCAGGTGCAGGGCGACCCCGGCGGCGACCGGCAGGCTCTCCCCCTGCACGCCCGTGGACAGGTAGCGGTCGCGGTGCAGGTGCTGGCTGCCGCCCACGCCGCCGCAGACCGCGCCCTCCCTGCCCATGACCTCCGCCAGCAGCCCGTGCGCGTCGCCGAACCGGGCCAGGTAATGGCCGTGGCCGCGGTGGTTGCTGAACACGAAGTCACCGGGTCGCAGCAGGGGGCGCAGCGCCACCGGCACGTACTCCTGGCCCAGGCAGGTGTGGGTGGTGCCGTTCAGCTCACCGGCGCCGTACAGCCGGAGCAGCTCCAGCTCGAAGTGCCGGATCAGCAGGAGCAGCACGAGGTCGTCGTCGGCCAGCCGGGAGAGCCGCGCCGGGCTCGTCACCGGAGCCGGGGCGAGGGTCTCAGTCATCGCTCTCGGTCATCGCTCTCAGCCGCTCTCGGTCATCGGTCGCGGTCGCCGCCGAGGACCGCGACGATCCCGGCGATGGTGGGGTTGTCGAAGAAGTCGTCCAGCTCGACGTCCACGCCGAGGCGCTTGCGCATCCGGACGATGATCTGCGTGATGGTCAGGGAGTGGCCGCCGAGGTCGAAGACGTCGTCGTGGTCGTCGATCGGCGAGATGCCCAGGACCTCCTCCCAGATCTCCCGGATCTGCTCGTTGAGGGTGGTGACGGAAGCCATCTCGTTCTCCAGGTGGTCGTACGGCGGGCCGCCGGCGATCCCGGCGGGCCGCGGGGATCGGCGGCGGACGTTCAGCGGGGGGCAGTGCGGAGGGCCGCCAGGTCGCGCAGGCGCAGGCCGGGGTCGCGGCCGGCGCGCTCCAGCAGCAGGCGCAGGTCGTCGGCGACCGGACGGGCGTCCGGCAGCGCTCCGGGGTCGTGGCGCAGGGCTACGGCCAGGCCGTCCGGCCCGTCCACGCACTGCAGGTGGAGCGCGCCCCGGACGGAGCCGTTGGGGACCGTCCGGTCCACCGCGCACTCCAGGCCGGTGAAGACCGGGTCCGGCACGGTCCGGGCGCGGTAGCTGACCGAGACGGGCGCCAGCGCGGCGTGCGGCCGCAGGCGGGGCAGCGCCCGGCTCAGCGGGACCCGGCGGAACCGGTAGACCTCCCGCAGCCCGGCGCGCAGCCGCGCGGCGAACCCGCCGAAGATCTCCTCCGGGTCCGGGCGCGAGGCGACGGGCAGCTCGTTGACGAACACGCCGACGTGCCCGGCGGCCTCGGGGGGCCGGGTGGACAGGTCCACCGCCGTGGTGACGGCGGCGTTGCCGTACCCGGCCAGCAGGGTGTGCAGCGCGGCGAGCAGCGTCTCGAACCGGGTCAGTCCGGCGACGGGCGCCAGGTCCGCGCGGAAGCGGAGCGTACGGCCCGCGGCCGCCCGCCGGGAGCGCAGCGCCCGGCCGCGCACCAGGGTCTCGCCGGGCTCGTGCCAGCGCTCCGCCCAGAACTCCCGGGCGGCCGGAAGCTCCGCGGCGACCCGCTCGCGTTCGGCCCGGCCGTGGTCGAGCACGGGTGGCCGGGCGGGGTCCTCGCCGTTGTACAGCGCGGCGAGATCGGCCACCAGGATGTCCTTGGAGTGCCCGTCGAAGACCAGGTGGTGGGCGACGAACGCCAGGGTGTGCCGTCCGGGGCCGGTCCGGTACAGGGTGAACCGGACCAGCGGCCCGCCGTCCACATCGAACGGGGCGAAGACCTCCTCGCGTACGGCCTCGGGCCAGTCGTCCGGGTCCCCCTCGACCGGCCCCGCTCCGGGCCGGTGCCGTACCGGCACCGGGGCACCGGGGACGAGCCGGAGCCCGCCGCCCGCCTCGGCCGCGACGGAGCCCAGCACCGGGTGCCGCTCCACGACCGCGGCGCAGGCCGCCGCGAGGGCGTCCGCGTCCAGATCGCCGCGAAGGTGGACGAGGAGCGGCATGTGGTAGGCCGTGCCCGCCCCGGTGGTCTGCTCGGTCACCCACATGCCCTGCTGGAGGAAGGTGGCCTCGGCTCCCCGTGATGCGGTCCGGGACGCCTGCCCGGGACCTCCGGGCCCGCCGGCCTTTCCGGGCCCGCCGGCCTTTCCGGGCCCGCCGAACCCCAGGCTCCCGCGCAGCGCCCGCTTGTCGACCTTGCCGCCCGCGTTGCGGGGCAGCGCGGCGACCTCGGCCACGTGCGCGGGCAGTTCCTGCGGTGCGAGCCGGTCGGTGAGGAAGAGGCGCAGTTCCCCGGCGGTCAAGGGCTCGCGGACGACCACGGCGACGGCGACGACCGTTCCCAGGACCGGGTGCGGCACCCCGAACGCGGCCGCCTCGACCACGGCCGGGTGCTCGAACACGGCCTCCTCGACGCGGATCGTGGAGACCTTGTAGGCGCCGGACTTCACCACGTCGCCCTCCCGGTCGACGAGGTAGAGGTAGCCGTCGGGGTCCAGGCGGCCGAGGTCGCCCATCCGCACCCAGCCGTCGCGGAAGGTCCCGGCGTCCGGGTCCCCGTAGTAGGCGCGCGGGGCCGCCGGGGAGCGCATCCACACCTCGCCGGTCTCGCCCTGCGGGAGCGGCTCCCCCTCCGGGGTGGCGATCCTGACCCGGCCTCCGGCCACCGCCCGGCCCACGCTGCCGGGCCGCTCCGGATCGAACATCATGACCGTCTGGGCGGGGGCCGCCTCGGTGGAGGTGTAGTAGTTGGCGATCGCCGCGTTGGGAAAGGCCTTGGTCAGCGCCTCGGCGACCGCGGCGGGCAGCGGCGCGGCGGCGGAGCCGAGCAGCAGCACGCTGGACAGGTCGTACCGCTCCGCGACACCCGCGTTGAGCAGTTCGATCGCCATCGCCGGGACGAGGAAGACCGTCCCGGCCCGGTACTCCTCGATCAGCGCGGCGAAGCGTCCGGGGGTGAAGCGGGGCGGGGTCACCACGGCGGGGCAGGCGTCCAGCGCGTTGACCAGCATGGTCTGGCCGGCGTTGGTGCCGATCGGGAAGGCGTGCACCAGGTGGCGGGAGTGCGCGAACGGGCGGCGTCTCGTGCCGCAGCCGTGCGCCAGGTTGGCGTGGGTCGCCGAGACGCCCTTGGGCCGACCGGTGGTGCCCGAGGTGTAGAGGATCTGCGCGAGATCGCCGGGCGCGGGCTCGGGAAGCCGGTCGTGGGATGTCTGCGTGTGCAGGTCGCCGGGTGTCACGGTCCAGCGGCCGTCACCGGGGACCTCCAGCCCCTCGGCGTGGACCACCCCGGCCGCGCCGCAGTGGCCGAGCATGAAGCGCAGGTCGGCGGCGGAGAGCCGGTCGGACAGCGGTACGGCCGCGGCCCCGGCCTTGAGCACGCCGAAGAACGCCACGGCGTAGTCGGCCCAGTCTGCGTTCCCGAAGACCAGTCCCACCCGGTCGCCGCGGGCCACGCCGCGCTCCACCAGGCCGTTCGCGACGGCGGTGGACCGTTCGTGCCACCGGCCGTAGGTCAGCGGCGCCGAGCCTTGGACGATCAGCGCGACCCCGTCGGGCTCAGCCAGCGCCCGGTCTCCGAGCAGACGGGTGACGGTCAGGTTCACCATGTGAACCTCCCACTAAAGATCGGATGTATATGGCCCAGATGCGCATGAACGTCGCGGCCACAACAGAAAAGAATCTTTACTATTTCAATCCGGGCGACAGTCTTACATGATCGGGACAAGCACACAAGACCCCATCCCGCGGAGCGCCCGCAAGGCCGGGAACCCTTGCCTCGCCGGGTCTTGCGGACCCGGAACGGAGGTGTAAAACTGGCGAGCCATATCTAACCGGAAAGTTTCTTTCCAGAAGGTGACCCGCCGGTAACCCAGGAGAACTGGGCGAATAGCCGCAGAGCGGGCGTCAGCGTTCCGCTTCTTTCACGCCCGGGCGAACGCGAGCCCCACTCCGCCGAAGGAGCCCCTCGTGCCCCGACCAGAGACCGCCTCCCCCGGCGGCTCCCCCGCAGGCCTGGCGGCGGAGCGTCCGCTCTCGCACGGCCAGCAACGGCTCTGGTTCCTCCACCGGTTCGATCCCGCCGACCCGAGCCACAACACCTCCTATGTTTACCGGTTGAAAGGTTTTCTTGACAAGGCCGCCCTGGCCGCCGCGTTCACCGCGGTCGCGGCCCGGCACGAGAGCCTGCGCACCCGCTTCCGCGAGGTGGACGGGGAACCGGTGGCGGTCGTCGACCCGCCGGCGCCCGTGGCGCTCCACCGCCTGACCGCCTCCGGCGAGCAGGAGGCCCGCGACCTGGTGGCCGCGCTGACCAACACCGCCTTCGACCTGACCGCCGCACCGCCGTTCCGGGTCACGCTGATCGAGCTGGGCCCGGACGACCACGTGCTCTGCGTGGTCGTGCACCACATCAACAGCGACGGCTGGTCGCTCAACGTGCTGCGCGCCGAGGTCGCCGCCTGCTACGGCGGCCGCGGCTCCGCCCTTCCGGACCTCCCCCTGCAGTACGGCGAGCACGCCCGCGAACGGCGGTGGACGGATGACGACCTGCGCTGGTGGACCGACCGCCTGGCCGGGGTCCCCCCGCTCGACCTGCCCGCCGACCGGCCGCGTCCGGCCCGGCGCTCCTGGGCGGGGGACGCGCTCGGCTTCCGGATCGACCCGGAGCGGGCCGCCGCGATCACCGCGCTCGCCCGGCGGGCGCGCTGCACGCCGTACATGGTGCTGTTCGCCGCCTACCAGGTGCTCCTGGCCCGGCACACCGGGCAGGAGGACTTCTGCGTGGGCACCCCGGCGGCCGGGCGCGACCGCGTCGAGCTGGAATCCATGATCGGTTTCCTGTCGAGCACGCTGCCCGTCCGCTGCGACCTGTCCGGCGACCCCTCCTTCACCGAGCTGCTCCGGCGCACCCGGCGCTCGGTGCTGGACGCGCTCGCCCGCCAGGACGTGCCGTTCGAGCGCCTGGTGACCGAGCTCGGCGTGCCGCGCGACCTCAGCCGGACCCCGGTCTTCCAGACGATGTTCGCCCTGCACACCCACGGCGAGGACCCCGAGCCGCTGCCCGGCCTGTCGGCGGTCCCGTTCCCCAACGGCTGGCACCCCGCGCGCCACGACCTGTCGGTGGACATCGCCCCCGCCCCCGACGGCGCCTTCGACGGCACCGTCATCTACAGCACCGAGCTGTTCGACCGCGAGAGCGCGGCCATGCTCGTCGAGCGGTTCCAGGAGCTGCTCGCGTCGGCCGTCGCCGAGCCCGACCTGCCGGTGGGCGCGCTGCGCATGCTGCCGGAGGCGGAGCTGGCCCTGCTGGACGCCTGGAACGCGACCGGCGCGGAGCTGCCCGAGGCGACGCTGGCGGACCTGGTGCTGGCGCAGGCCGAGGCCGCCCCGGCGCGTGGCGGTCGTCTGCGGCGCG
>NZ_CDRNDK010000287.1:0-8445 GCF_977012225.1 Planomonospora algeriensis
CCTTCACCCGCAGGTAGTCGGCGCTGGAGGAGTTGGAGCCGTGCGCCAGGTACCAGGAGAAGCGGAGCCTGAGCGCCCCGTCCGCCGGCAGGGCGATCTCCGGTGACCGGATGCTCGTGACGCCGCCGTCGATGTCGTGGGTCCCGGCCGAGGAGCCCGCCAGACGGCCGGTGACGAGGTCGTTGACGCCGCTGACCGTGGTGCCGAGCTGCTTGGCCCCGCTGGAGGAGGTGGCCGCCGGGTCGCCGCGCTCCCACTGGCCGGAGGTGGCGGTGTCGGTGCCGGACGGGTTCGCCGTCCAGCCGGTCGCCGTCTCGAACGTGTCCTGCCAGACGGCCTGCGGCGGGACGGCCGTGGCGATCGTCCACACGGCGTAGGCGATCGCGTCGGCGTTGCGGTCGAGCGCGGTGTCGTTGATGTTGGCGGTCGTGTCGCAGGACCGGTGGTAGCAGGGGTCGAACGCGCGCCCCGCCGTACCGCCCCAGAGGGCGGCCTGGGCGCTGGTCTTGGTGCCCTCGGCGCCGGTGAACGTGCCCCCGGCCGGGATGCCCACGGCGATGAACGGGCCGTAGTCGGAGCGGCCGTCGAAGTCGGTGCCCCTGGTCGGCACGCCGATCGAGGTGAAGTAGTCCTGGAGCGTCCGCTCCAGCTGGGCGGAGCCCGCCGGGCCGGGGCCCGAGCCGGTGCCGTCGGAGTTGTCGCCGTCGTAGACGAAGTAGCCGGCGTTGGGCGAGCCGACCATGTCGAAGTTCAGATAGCCCTTGATCTTCGCGCGCTCGGTGGACGGGAGGTTGTTCACGTAGAACTGCGAGCCGCGCAGGCCCAGCTCCTCGGCGCCCCACCAGGCGAAGCGCAGGTGCTTGGCCGGGGTGAGGCCCTGGCGGGCGACCTCCAGCGCGGTCTCCAGGATGGCGGCGCTGCCGGAGCCGTTGTCGTTGATGCCGGGGCCGGAGGACACGCTGTCGAGGTGCGCGCCGACCATGAGGACGTCGTTCGGGTCGCCGCCCGGCCAGTCGGCGATGACGTTGTAGCCGGTCGCGCCGCCGTAGGTGAACGACTGCAGGGTGGTGGTGAACCCGGCGCCGTCCAGCAGGCCCTTGACGTAGTCGGCCGAGGCCCGGTAACCGGGCCGTCCGTGGGCGCGGTTGCCGCCGTTGGCGGTGGCGATGGACTGGAACTGGGACAGGTGGGCCTTCACGGCCGACAGGGGGATGTCGGGCGGGGCCGCCGCCGACGCGGCGGGGATCGTCAGGGGGGTGAGTGCCAGCGGGACGGCCAGGATCGCCGCCATCCCGATGGACCTGCCGATGGTTCGCAGGGTGCGCATCGTGCTCCTCGGGTCGGAGGTGGAAGGGTCCCCCGAGCGGCGCGCACCCCGGGTGGGGGTGCGCGCCGTACAGCATGGTGGTGCGCTTCGCGGGGCGCGGTGCGTCCCGCCCCGGCCGGTCGACGACCCCGGCCGGTCACTCGTGTCGGTTCACGGCCTCGGCCGCGGACCGCTCCGGCGGGCTACTTGGCGGGCTCGGCGTGCTTGCCGTCCTTGCCGTGCGCGTGCGCGGTGGGGGCGGCGGCGGACTTCGCCAGGGCGGCGGCGTTCCGGTCGGGGATGGTGGACAGGTCGTAGGCGTAGAAGGTGGTCGCGTAGGCGATGGCCTTGGAGTTGCGCTCCAGCGCGGCGGCGTTGATGTTGGTGATGCCGTCGCAGGCCGCGTGGTAGCAGGGGTCGTACGGCGCGCCGGCGGTGCCGCCGAACTTCGCCGCCTGCTCCTCGGTCTTGATGCCTTCGGCGCCGGTGAAGATGCCGCCGGAGGGGATGCCGTTGGCGATGAACGGGCCGTAGTCGGAGCGGCCGTCGAAGTCGGTGCCCTCGAAGCCCAGGCGACGCTTGGCGTAGTACTTCTCGAAGAGCTTCTCGATCTCGGCGGAGCCCGCCGGGCCCGCGCCCGCGCCCTCGGCGTCGGAGTCGTCACCGTCGTAGAGGAAGGTGACGTCGTTCGGGGAGGCGACCATGTCGAAGTTCAGGTAGAGCCGGATCTTGTCCTTCTCCGCCTGGGACAGGCCCGCGACGTACTGCTCGGAGCCGAGCAGGCCGAGCTCCTCGGCGCCCCAGAAGGCGAAGCGCAGCTTGTGCTTGGTGGGCACCTTGGCCAGCTTCAGCGCGGTCTCCAGGATGGCGGCGCTGCCGGAGCCGTTGTCGTTGATGCCGGCGCCCTCGGGCACGCCGTCCAGGTGGGCGCCGACCATCACGATCTCGCCGCGCTTGCCCCACCACGAGTCGGCGATGAGGTTCTTGGTCTTGCCGACCGTGGTGGCGGCGTCGACCTTCAGGTGCACGGTGGTGCCGGGGCTGTCGGCCAGGTCGAGGCCGACGGCGGTGCTCGCCATCACGATCGGGAAGCCGAAGCGCCACTCGACGATGTCGAACTCCAGCGGGTCGGTACGGCCCGGCTGGCCCTCGTTGAAGAAGATCACACCGGCCGCGCCCGCCTCCTTGGCGTTGGTGGCCTTGTCGACGAACGGGCAGGTGCCGCGCTGAAGCAGCGCGATCCGGCCGGGGACGAACCCGGCGAAGTCGGCGTCCTCGCAGCCCGCGGTGGAGGTGTTGGGGGTCTCCGGTACCGGGATGACCGCGTCGACCACCTGGACCTCCGCCGTGACGTCCCCGCCGCTGGAGGAGTGCACGGTCACGAAGTCGGTGCCGACCGCGTAGGTCTTGGCCTCGGGGGCGGTCTGCTGCAGGACCGAGGGGGAGAACTCCTCCCACTTGAGCGGGAACTCGACCTCGGTGGTCGAGGTCTTGTACCCGGCGCGGCGCAGCTTGTCCTGCACGTAGGCGAGGGAGGCGTCGTAGCCGGGGCTGCCCGCGGCGCGGTTGCCGCCGTTGGCGGTGGCGATCTCCTGGAACTTCTGCAGGTGCTTCTGCACGTTCTTGCCCTTGACCTGGTAGGTCATGGCGGTGGCGAGGACGTCGGGTACGTCGATCGTGGACGCGCTCGCCGGAGTGGTGAGGGCGAGGGGAAGGGCGAGGGCCGTGGCCAGGGTGGCCACTGTGAGGCCGCGGGCCGTTCCGCGTCGGAATTTCAGGCGCATAACGCTCCTCGGGAGTGTGCTTGGGGGGTCCCCATTCCGTACTAGAGCGGAACGTACCGTGATCAATCGCCAACGCATAGAGGAGCTGACGCGGAGTTGCGTGAATAGTTACAGAATTCGGTTGATACGGGCCTCAAGTGTCATGAACCTCGGTGGTACCGGGGCTGCCGACCCTGTCAGGGTTTTCTCAGGGACGTCCGGGGAACGGGGGTCTCTCCGTCGCTCGTTCTGACAGATGAAGACCGACGAACCGGGGAGAGACACCATGCACCGTTCGAGAAAGCACAAGATCATCGCTGGCGTCTGCGGCGGTATCGCGGACAGCCTCGGCCTGCCGCCCACGCTCGTCCGGGTGCTCTGGCTGCTGCTCTCGCTCATCCCGGGGCCGCTCTGGATCGCCTATGTGGCCCTGTGGATCCTCATGCCGAAGGCGCCGGAGACCGTCTACGGGCGATGAATAGACTCGGGGCATGAGGCGACGCCCCCTGTCACTGATCCAGGACGACCTGGTCGACTACGAGAAGGCTATGGACCGGATGGCCGAGCTGGTCGGCGAGCGGCAGCGCGACGAGCGGCCGGACACGCTCTGGCTGCTCAGCCACCATCCCGTCTACACCATCGGCAGGCGCACGCCGGAGCAGCACCTGCCCGACCCGTCCCGCGGCATCCCGGTCGTGACCACCGGGCGCGGCGGCCAGCTCACCTACCACGGACCCGGCCAGCTGGTCGGCTACCTCATCGTCAAGCTCGGCGAGGACGAGGGGATCGTCGACTACGTGCGCGAGGTCGAGCTCCGGCTCGTCCGCGCGCTGGACGCCCTGGGGGTCCCGGCCGAGCGGCGCGACACCCCGCCCGGCTCGGAGCTGCTCACCGGCGTCTGGACGCGCGCGACCGGACGGAAGATCGTCTCGATCGGCATGCGCCAGAGCCGGAGCGTCACCAGCCACGGGTTCGCCCTCAACGTCGACGGCGACCTGACCCCGTGGAACTGGGCGGTGCCCTGCGGCATGCCCGAGGTGGAGATGACCTCGCTGGCCAACGAGGGCGTCGCGACCGCCATGGACGGCGTCCGCGACGCGGTGGCGGCGGCCTTCGAGGCGCGCTGACCCGCGCGGCGGCCTTCGCGGACCGGTCCCGCTCCGGCCGTACGGAGGGAGGACCGGGGTGCTCCGGGTCCGGCGGGCCGGGGGAGGGACCCGGCGGGCCCGGAGCACCCGGGCCGGATCAGGCGACGGGCTCGGGCTCGTCGGTGGGCAGGTCGGGGGCGTCGTCGACCGTACGGCGCGGCCCGGTGAACCAGTGCCGGGCCGACAGCGCCCACCACAGTCCCACGCTCAGGACCATGACGCCCACCACGATGGGCGCGTAGTTCACCGCGGTCCAGGTGAAGTCCTCGCTGAACGGCACCGCCTCCGGGACCAGCGGCATGACGAAGTAGACCGAGACGACCGCGATCTCGACGATCGCGATCCAGCACATCACCTTGTACCGGCGCCCCAGCGTCCACGGGCCGGGCTCGAAGCGGTCGCCCATCCGCAGCCGGAGCCAGATCGGGATCAGGAACGCCAGGTAGAGCCCGATGACCGCGACCGAGACGACCGCGTAGAACGCGAGCGGCAGGCCGTTCGGCGCCTCGTAGAGCGCGGGCAGGGTGAGGACCAGGGCCAGCACGCAGCCGAAGACGATCGCGTTGACCGGGGTCCGGTTGGCGTCGACCCTCGACCAGAGCCGCCAGCCGGGGATCGCGCCGTCCCGGGAGAAGGCGTAGGTCATCCGGGACATCGAGGTCACGCAGCTCATGCCGCAGAAGAACTGGCCGACGGTGGAGATCGCGAAGATCGCGGTGGCCAGGTTGCCGGGAAGCGCCGAGTCGAAGATGGCGCCCACGAAGCCGCCCGCCTCGTTGACCGCCTGCACGTCGGTGGCCGCGAACAGGAAGGCGAGCAGCACGATCCAGCCGCCGATCGCCGAGTAGAAGATCGACTGCCACAGGCCCCGGGCGGCGGCCGTGGACGCGCCCTGGGTCTCCTCCGACACGTGCGCGCACGCGTCGAAACCGGTGATCGTGTACTGGGTCAGCAGGAAGCCGAGCGGGAGCACGTAGAACCAGTAGGACGTGTCGGAGAAGCCGGAGTTGTTGATCGTCTCGGTGAAGACGAACGACATCGACTGGTGCGAGTCGGGCCCGAAGACCAGGATCAGCACGACGGCGGCGGCGCCGAACACGTGCCACCACACCGAGACGTTCTGCAGCACCGAGATCAGCCGGTGGCTGTAGACGTTGATCAGCGCGTGCAGCACCAGGACGACCGCGAACAGGATGAAGGTGTTGCCGAGTGAGACCTCGAATCCCGGCGCGAACCGGTTGACCGTGATGTTCATGAACGTCGCGCAGCCGTAGTCGACCGAGGCGGTGACCGCGATCAGGCCGATGAGGTTGAACCACCCGGTGAACCAGCCGTGCACCGGCCGGCCCATCTTGGCGGCCCACCAGTAGATGCCGCCGGCGGTCGGGTAGGCCGAGACCAGCTCGGACATGCACAGGCCGATGATCAGGATGAAGACCGAGATCAGCGGCCAGCCCCAGGAGATGGCGACCGGGCCGCCGTTGTTCCAGGCCTGGCCGAAGGTGGTGAAGCAGCCGGCGAGGATGGAGATGATCGAGAAGGAGATGGCGAAGTTGGAGAAGCCGCTCCAGGTCCTGGAGAGCTCCTGCTTGTAGCCGAGTTCGGCGAGTCGTCTCGCGTCCTCGTCCACCGGGGCCGGCTCGGTCATTCAAGCCTCCTTGCGTCGTGCGGGGGGTGGGGGGATCCGGGGCCCGCGCCCCGGACGTCGTCGATCAGCCGCCCGAACCCCGGATCGCCGAGGTCCCGTACGGCCCGCGCGAACTTCCCGGCCGCCTCGGCCTCGTAGTCGAAGTCGGCGGCGGCGGCCTGCTCGCTCAGCAGCCCGTGGTGCACGGAGAACCAGAGGGTCCAGGTGATGTTCGACATGATCAGGTTGAGCCGGACCCGGGCGGCGAGCCGCGGGCTGTCCTCGCCGAAGTACTCCCGGGCCAGCCGGCGGGTGAGGTCCGGGTCGTACTCCGCCTCGGCGGCGATGTCGCCCAGTTCGAAGGCCGGGTCGCCGTTCCCGGAGAGCTGGTAGTCGACGATCCGCACCTGCCCGCCGCAGAGGATGAAGTTGGCCGGGAGCAGGTCGTTGTGGCAGGGCACGGCCGGCAGTGGACGCGCGGCCAGCGCGCGCTCGATCTCGGCGACGGCCGGGAGCACGTCCTCGTAACCGCCGGGGGTGCGCAGGCCGTGCCTGCGGCACAGTGCGCGGAACTCCTCCAGCTTGCGGAATACCGAGAAGCCGCCGACGAACGGCGGCCCGGCGTGCAGGCGGCGGCAGGCCGCCGCGATCGGGCCGGGCAGGGCCCGTACGGCCCGCGCGTCCAGCGTGACACCGTCGAGGTACTCCAGCAGCAGGGCGCCGGGCATGCGGTGCAGGACCCGCGGGCCGATCCCGGCCTCGGCCGCCCGGAGGGTGTTGTCGATCTCGTCGTCGAGCGGGATGCCGAGACCGGCGGCCGAGATGCGGGGGTCGAGGACCCGCAGCAGCCAGCGCCGTCCGTCGGCGGCGTCCAGGCGGGCGATCCGATGGCTGAGGCCGCCCTTGAGCGGCGTCTCGGTGACGGGTTGTCCCGCCCATTCGCGGACGCGCGTGAGAGCGTCTGGCATGCCGCACTCCTTTGGCCTACCTTCAGACCATTGATCCGATTCTGCGGACGAGTCGTTACAGAGCCAGTCACAGGGGGTTCCGGACATGAGACATCCCGACTCCGCGAGGGCCGTCGTGATCGGCGGGGGCGTGGCCGGTTGCAGCGTGGCCTACCACCTGGCGCGGCTCGGCTGGACCGAGGTCCTGCTGGTGGAGCGGCACGGGCTCACCGAGGGGACCACCTGGCACTCGGCCGGTTTCGTGGGCCAGCTCCGCTCCACCGTCACCCAGACGAAGATGATCATCTATTCGGCCGGTCTCTATCCCGAGCTGGCCGAGCTCACCGGGCTGGACCCCGGCTGGCGCGGGGTGGGCGGGCTCCGGCTGGCGACCACGCCCGAGCGGGTGGAGGAGTCGCTGCGCCTGGCCGGGGCCGCGGAGACCTACGGGCTGGACGTCGCGGTGCTCTCCGGGGCGGAGGCGGGGGAGCGGCTGCCGCTGCTGGAGACGGCGGACGTGCGGGCCGCGCTCTGGCTGCCGGGCGACGGCTGGCTCGATCCGGCGCTGCTGGCCAGGGCGCTGGCCGCCGGGGCGGAGAAGCTGGGCGCGCGGATCCTCACCGGGACCGAGGTGACCGGGTTCGACATCGAGAACGGTGAGGTCACCGGGGTGCGGCTGGCCCGGGCCGCGCGGCCGGGCGCGGGTGCGGAGACGGACGCGGGGACGGAGGCGGTTCCAGGGACGGAGACGGGCGCGGGGGCGGTTCCGGAACCGGGTCCGAGATCGGGTCCGAGACCGAGGAGTGGACCGTCCGGACCGGGACGGTCGTCATCGCCGCCGGGGCGGCCGCCGGGCGGCTGGGGCGGCTGGCGGGGGTGGACATCCCGGTCGTTCCGATCAAGCACCAGTACGTCGTCACCGAGCCTTTCGGAGTCTCCTCCTCCATTCCCA
Source organism: Planomonospora algeriensis (assembly GCF_977012225.1). Taxonomy (NCBI): domain Bacteria; kingdom Bacillati; phylum Actinomycetota; class Actinomycetes; order Streptosporangiales; family Streptosporangiaceae; genus Planomonospora; species Planomonospora algeriensis. The sequence continues at coordinate 7,744 of NZ_CDRNDK010000287.1, forward strand.
CGGTCCGGGACCCGGACAACATCGTGTACTTCCGCGAGGAGGCCGGGGGGATCCTCGTCGGGGGGTACATCCGCACCCCCGAGGTCTGGGACACGCCCGCGCCGCTGGCGGAGCCCCGGACGCTGTTCCCCGCGGACATGCCGAAATTTCAGGAATCGTGGGACTCGGCGGTCCGGCGGGTCCCGGCGCTGGGCCGTACGGAGATCGTGAAGGTGGTGCACGGGCCCGAGGCGTTCACGCCGGACGGCGAGTTCCTGCTAGGTCCGACCCCGGTGCGCGGCCTGTGGGCGGCGGCCGGGTTCTGCGTGCACGGGCTGGCCGCGGCGGGCGGCGTGGGCAAGGTCATGGCCGAGTGGATCACGGACGGCACGCCCGAGTACGACCTGTTCGGCATGGACCTGCGCCGCTTCGGCGGCCACGCCCGGTCGGCCGCCTGGGCGCGGGCCAAGGCCCTGGACGCCTACTCGACGTACTACGACATCGTCTACCCGGGCGAGGAGCGCACCGCCGCCCGGCCGCTGCGCCGCTCCCCCGCCTGGGTACGGCACGCGGAGCTGGGCGCCGCGTTCGGCGAGAAGGCGGGCTGGGAGCGGGTCAACTGGTTCGAGTCGAACGCCGGGGACGCGCCGCCGCAGGGCGGCATGGAGCAGGGCGGCGCGGGACCGGGCGGCGACGCGGAGCAGGGCGGTGCGGGCGGGGCCG
>NZ_CDRNDK010000288.1:0-8386 GCF_977012225.1 Planomonospora algeriensis
CCCGGCCAGCGCCGTCCGGCGGGGGTCGCGCCCCACCCGCGCCATCAGCCCGGCCGAGAGCACCACCAGGTACGGCGAGGCGTCGGCCAGCAGGTCCGGCGGGACGTGCGCGGTGCCCAGGTCCCCCACCGCGATCAGGTAGCCGACGGCCCGCAGTCCCTCCAACCCCGCGAGCAGGGCCCGGCGGTCCTCCTCGGCGAAGCCGCCCCGGAGCACGAGGATGATCTCGCGGGGCCGGCGCCCGGAGATCCGCAGGGCCTCGTGGAGCGGCGCCAGGGCGGCCGATCCGCTGATCACCGCCCGTGCGGGCAGAGAGAGGACCAGGGGGAGCAGCGCCCCGCTCCGCGACACCTCCAGGACGGTCCTGGCCAGGACCACGACGTCTCCGTGGCCCGAACCGCCCTCCCCCAGGTCACCGGCGGCTGCCTGGAGCGCGATGACGCCCCCGGTGTCGAGGTCGGCGATCGGCGCGACGCCCGGGACGGTCCCCGGCACGGGCCCCGGCACGGGCCCCGGAACCGTTCCCGGGAAGGAGGCGGCCGGTGCGGTGAACGACGCGGCCGGTGCGCCCGCGGGCGCGCGGCGGCCGGCGGCAGGAAGTGCGTGTTGGTCGGCACGTATCGAGGATGACCCCGCCCTGACCGCAACATGAGCAACCCGCGGTGATGTTCACCGACATTTCGCCATTCGTTGAACGGCCGGTACGGAACGAGGCCCTCGGGGATCACGATCCTCGGCGACTCCAGCGAGGAGATCGCCCCCTGCCGGATCCCTCCGGGCGCTCCTAGACGGCCAGCGCCCAGGACAACAGGGCCAGCGCCACCGTGCAGGCCAGCGCGCGGACCACGTTCCAGCGTACCCACACCGTCTCGAACCGCTCGCGCACCGCCCCGAGGTCGGGGATCCGGCCGGGCTCCCCCGCCGTGTCGAGCGCGTCGTTGAGCGGTATGTTCATCGTGAACGTGACCGCCAGCGCCACGCCGTACGCCACGAACGCCGCCGCGATCCACGGCAGTTCGGGCGCCCCAGGTGGAGCAGGCCCGCCACGGCGGTCAGCAGCGCGGCTCCGACGAAGGCGGCGGCGAACCAGCCGTTGAGGATCGCCACGTTGATCCGCTGCATCGCCTCCACGAACGTCCGGTCGCCCGACCTGCCCAGTCCCGGCATGACCGCCACCGCGAAGGCGTAGAACAGGCCCGCCATCAGCCCCATCGACACGGTGGACCCGATCAGGACCGCGACCCGCAACACCTGTGTGCTCTCCGTCATGCCTCCAGTCAACCGCCGCCCGGCGCCGGAGACCATGCGCGATGATCTCCGCTCCATGCGCGCACGTCTACAATCGGCGGCGTCGAGGACCCCGGCCAGGAGGCCGGGGTCTCCACTCTGGAGGCGATCGGTGAGCGCGTTCGCGGACCTGCTGGACGGGCCGAGGGCCCGGGGGGGCGTTCCTCCTCCGCAGCGTCCTGGAGCCGCCCTGGTCGCTGCGGATCGAGGACCGGGCGCCGCTCACCCTGGTCGCCGCGGTCCGCGGCGAGGCGTGGATCGTGCCCGGCGACGCCGAACCGGTACGGCTCCGCGCCGGGGACGTCGCGGTGGTGCGCGGCCCCGATCCCTATACCGTCGCCGACGACCCGGCCACCCCGCCCCAGGCCGTCGTCCGTTCCGGAGGCTGCGCCACGACGCTGGAGGGCGAGGACCTGTGCGACGCGCTGGACCTGGGCGTGCGCACCTGGGGCGGCACGGCGGACGGCTCCACGACGCTGCTCACCGGGACGTACCGGATGCGCAGCGAGGTGGACCGGCGGCTGCTGGCGGCGCTGCCCCGGCTGCTCGTCCTGCCCGGGGACTCCTGGGACTCCCCGCTCGTCGCCCTGCTCCACGAGGAGATCGCCAGGGACGCGCCCGGCCAGGAGGCCGTGCTGGACCGCCTGCTGGACCTGCTGCTCGTCGCCGTCCTGCGCGCCTGGTTCTCCCGCCCGGAGGCCGAGGCCCCCGGCTGGTACCGGGCGCACGGCGACCCCGTCGTGGGCCCGGCGCTGCGCCTGCTGCACGAGCACCCGGCCCACCCCTGGACGGTGGCCGGGCTGGCCGCCAGGACGGGCGCCTCCCGTGCGGCGCTGGCCCGCCGCTTCACCGAGCTGGTGGGTGAGCCGCCCATGACGTACCTCACGAACCGACGGCTGGCCCTCGCCGCCGACCTGCTGCGCGATCCCGGCGCGACGGTCGAGGCGGTGGCCGCACAAGTCGGCTACGGCAGCCCCTTCGCGCTCAGCGCCGCCTTCAAGCGCGCGTACGGCGTGAGCCCCCGCGACCACCGTCTCGGGGCCGGAGCGCAGCTCTTCCCCGGCTCGGCCTCCGAAGACCGGCCTCGTCTCCACTGATGACCCGGTTCAGGCACCCCCACGGGCAGCGGCCCATCCCGCCCGAGAACACCATGCCGCCCGGACAGGACGCCACCGCTGCCGAACCTTTGGGAAGTGCTTGGTTTCCCTCCGGTTTTGACTTACCGTGGCATGCCACGCCCTATCAAAACATCGGAGAAACGCCGTGGAAGTGCCGGACGTCGAGGCCGCGCTCGATGCGATCCTCTCAGGCCGGCGGCCGGGCGATCTCGAATCACCTCGTCTGGACTTCAAGCGGCAGGGGCGCTCCCGAGAGGACACCGCCAAGGACCTCGCCCAGGCGGCGGCGTGCTTCGCGAACAGCTCGGGCGGCGTCCTCGTGGTGGGCGTCCGGGACAGTCTCCCCGGCCCCGAAGCCTTCGAAGGATGCGATCTCGACGAGGACGGGGTCGCGCTCCGCGTCTACCAGCTGACGGTGCCGCCCCTGAGCGTGGTGGCGGAGGTCCGTCATGTCCTGGGCAAGCGACTGCTGGTCATCACGGTTCCCCGTACGCCAGAGGTCCATCAGGTGGATGGACGGGCGACCTGGCGCGTGGGCGACCAGTGCCTGCCACTCGCAGGCCATCAGATAGCCGCTCTCGTCGAAGAGCGGAGAGGAATCGACTGGTCCGCCGCGCCGACCGGACGGCCCATCGGTGACGCCTCGCCCATCGCGCTCGAAGTGGCCCGGGAACTGCTCAACGAGCATCCGGATCCCGCTCGTCAGGGCTACGCCCGGATGACCGACGCCGACCTTGTCCGGCTTCTCGGCCTGGTCTCCCCGGAAGGCACCCTGAACAGGGCCGGTGACCTCCTGATGTGCTCCCAGGGCACGGAGGGCGGCGAACTTCTGCACTACCAGTTCCGGAGATCCTCCACCGGCGACCTCCTGGCCTCGGAGTGGTATCGGCAACCTATGCTCCGCGCGCTGACCGGTCTTCTGGACGCCATCGGAATCCGGACCGACCGCACCTCTATCGACGTACGCCACGGAGTCCAGATCCAGGTCCCCGACCTGCCGCTGAGAGCCGTACGCGAGGCGGTCGTCAACGCCGCGATCCACCGCGACTACCGGCTCCCCGGACGCATCCAGATCGAGCAGTCCCCCACCCGCCTCGTCGTGACCTCTCCCGGCCGTCTCGTTCCCGGCATCACCCTGGAGAACATCCTGACCATGGGGTCGCGCCCGAGGAACGGACGGCTCTGCGGTGCGATCCGCGCCCTCGGCCTCGCGGAGGAGGCGGGCGTGGGAGTCGACCGGATGTACGGCGACATGCTCCGTGTCGGCCATCACCCCCCTCTGTTCGAAGAGGGCGCCGACTACGTGAGGGTCACGCTGCGCGGAGGCGCGCCCAACGCCGCGGTGGCCCGCTACGTCGCCACCCTCCCCGCCGACGTGGGCAAGGAAGCCGACACCCTGCTCGTCCTCTTCACTCTCCTGAGCCGCAAGACGATCACCGCAGCGGACATGGCCCCGCTCCTCCAGCGGAACATCGCCGAGACCGAGGACGTCCTGCGGTCGTTGTCGGGCCCGCCTGCCGACATGCTGGAGACCACCCGCGCCAGTGCGCGCCTGACCCATCCCGCCTACCGTCTCCGAGAGGACGCCGTCGCAGCCCTCGGCTCCGCGGTCACCTACCGGCGCAGAAAACCGGACGACACCGACCGGAAGATCATCGATCTCGTCCGGGAGGTCGGCTATGTCAACGCCCGCCTGGTCACGATGACCGTCGGCCTGCACGGCGCCCAGGCCTCCCGGTTCCTGTCCGATCTGGTCAGCCGCGGTTTGCTGACCCGCACCTCCCAGGCCTCCCGAGGCCCCGGCGTCCGATACGGCCCCGGCCCTCGATTCCCCGAGAAGAGCACCCGGAAACAGACCGGTCCCGCATGAACGTATGCTAGTACTTAGGCATACCTAAGTTGATCACATCGGGAGCGGCTCATGGCAGAAGGCAGGCCCGTGCGCAGGGCGCGGCGCGGCGAGGTGGTGCGCACCGAGCGGCTCACCCCGCACATGATCCGGGTGGTGCTCGGCGGCGAGGGCCTGCGCGGCCTGCCCGTGGGCGAGTTCACCGACCACTACGTGAAGCTGCTGTTCGCTCCCCCCGGGGTGACGTACCCGCAGCCGTTCGACCTGGAGGCGATCCGCCGCGACCTGCCCCGCGAGCAGCAGCCCACCACCCGGACCTACACGGTCCGGGCCTGGGACGCCGAGGCGGGCGAGCTCACCCTCGACTTCGTGCACCATGGCGACAGCGGCCTGGCCGGCCCGTGGGCGGCCCGGGTGCAGCCGGGTGAGGAGATCTGGTTCCTCGGCCCCGGCGGGGCCTACGCGCCCTCCGCCGAGGCGGACTGGCACCTGCTGGCCGGCGACGAGAGCGCGCTGCCGGCCATCGCGGCCTCCCTGGAGCGGCTGCCCGCCGGGGCCCCGGCCCACGTCCTCGTCGAGGTGGCCGGTCCGGAGGAGGAGCAGCCGCTCGACTCCCCCGGTGACGTGAAGCTCGTCTGGCTGCACCGGGGCGCGGCGCCGATCGGCGAGCGCCTGGTCGCGGCCGTCCGCGAGCTGGACTTCCCCGAGGGCGCCCTGCACGCCTTCGTCCACGGCGAGGCCTCCTTCGTCAAGGAGCTCCGCCGCCACCTGCGCGCCGAGCGCGGCGTCCCGCTCTCGGCGCTGTCCATCTCCGGCTACTGGCGGATCGGCCGCGACGAGGACGGCTGGCAGTCCTCCAAGCGCGAGTGGAACCAGCGGATCGAGGAGGAAGAGGCCGCCGCCCTCTCCTCCTGACCCCGTGGCGCCCCGACCGGCCGACCGGCGCGGCCTGGGCACCGGGAACCGGCTCCGGAGTAGTGGGGCGCGGGTTCCCGGACTCCGGCGCCGGAAGGACATCCCGGGAGCCCGGAGTGCCCGCCTGCCGGCGGCCACCAGGAGTCCGCCGGATGGTCCGCTCCCGTGCCCGATCAGGGTCTCCGCGGCGGAGGGCGCCGCAGGCGAGAGGTCACAGGCGGCAGGCGTAGATGGCGGTGACCAGGATGGCCTTCGCGCCGAGCTCCCAGAGCTGGTCCATCACCTGCTGGTGGCCCTTGCGCGGCACCATCGCGCGCACCGCGACCCAGCCCTCCCGGTGCAGCGGGGAGACCGTGGGCCCCTCCATGCCGGGGGTGAGCGCGATGGCCTCCTCGATCCGCTCGGCGCGGATGTCGTAGTCCATCATCACGTAGTCGCGGGCCACCAGCACGCCCTGCAGCCGGCGCACCAGCTGGTCGAGCCCCTGGCTCTCCACCGCGTCCGGGCGCTGGATCAGCACGGCCTCGGAGCGGGCGATCGGCTCGCCGAACACCTCCAGCCCGATGTTGCGCAGCGTGGTGCCGGTCTCCACGACGTCGGCGACGGCGTCGGCCACGCCCAGCCGGATGGCGGTCTCCACCGCGCCGTCCAGCTTGATCACTCTCGCCTCGACGCCCTGCTCGGCGAGGTAGCCCTCCAGCAACCCGGCGTACGCGGTGGCGATCCGCCGGCCCTTCAGGTCGGCGACGGAGGCGAACTCGCCCGGGTTGGCCGCGAAGCGGAAGGTGGAGCGGCCGAAGCCGAGCGGCAGGATCTCCTCCACCCGCGCGCCCGAGTCGTGGAGCATGTCGCGGCCGGTGATCCCGGCGTCCAGGGTGCCCTCGCCGACGTAGACGGCGATGTCCTTGGGGCGCAGGAAGAACAGCTCGCAGGAGTTGTCGGGGTCGATGACCACGAGTTCCTTGCTGTCCTTGCGGACGCGGTATCCGGCCTCTTTGAGGATCGTCTGGGCACCCTCGGCGAGGGCGCCCTTGTTGGGTACGGCGAGACGGAGCATGGCGGGAGGATTCCTTCTTCTCGGGCGGGGAGGGTCTTCGCACGGGAGCCGGGCACGCCGGCTCAGAGATGCTTGTAGACCTCGTCCAGCCCGATCCCCTTGGCGATCATGAGGACCTGCACGTGGTAGAGGAGCTGGGAGATCTCCTCCGCGGCCCGCTCGTTCGACTCGTGCTCGGCCGCCATCCAGCTCTCGGCGGCCTCCTCCACGACCTTCTTGCCGATGGCATGGACTCCGGCGTCCAGCGCGGCCACCGTCCCCGACCCCTCGGGCCGGGTGCGCGCCTTGTCGGACAGCTCGGCGTACAGCTCTTCGAAGGTCTTCATCGTCTCTCTCGGCGTCGTCCGGATATGCGCACCCAGCCTAACGGCCCGCCCGGCGTGACCGCGCGCCCGCCCACCCACCGGACCCGCCCGCCTCGAGGAGGCGGGCGGGTCCCGCTCACGCCGGCCGGGCCTCGTTCACGCAGCGCAGCACCGAGAAGGCGAGCAGCGCCGCCGAGTCGAGCTCCCGCTCCGTGGCGACGTGGAAGATCGCGCTCTCGCCCGGCAGCAGCGTCACCAGCAGGTCGTCGACCCAGGCGTCCGGGTCCAGCCGGTCCGGGAAGAGGGCCAGCTCGCGCACGAGCGTGCGCGCGGTCACCGTCACCCGGTAACCGCCCTCGACGGGCTCGGCGTAGGCGTCGTAGGCCGCCTCGGGGAAGGCCACCGCGGTGTCCTCCGCGAAGAAGCGCAGCGTGCGCACCTCGCCCAGCCGTACGGCCAGCAGCTCGGCCGCCGGGTCGCCGGGCACCGCGACCGCCTCCGGCAGCGGCACCCGGACCACCGAGCGCGGCGCCGCCTCGACGCGGGCGACCTCCTTGGCCAGCGGCTCGCCGTCCAGGCCGTGCCGGACCAGCGACAGCTCGCCGCGCCACGGCTCGGGGGCGTCGTTGACCACCGCGACCTCCCCGTCCTGGACGGTCAGCAGCCGGTCGGCGTAGGCGCGGCGCAGCGCGTACCAGAGCGGTTTGCGGCGGCCGTCGCCGTCGACCGCGGCCCAGGAGGTGACCGGCCAGCAGTCGTTGAGCTGCCAGACGACCGTGCCCATGCAGTACGGCGCCAGCGCCCGGAACCGCTCGATGCCGAAGGCCATCGCGCGGGCCTGGTTGAGCTGGGTCAGGTAGTGCCAGTCGTCGAAGGACTCCGGCCGCGGCAGGTGGTCGCCCAGCCCGGCCAGGAGCTTGGCGTTGCCGTCGATCGCCTTCTGGTGGTGCAGCACCAGGGGGGCGTCGGCGGCCAGCTCACCGCTGATCGCGCGACGCAGGGTGGCGTACGCCGACGGGCCCTGGAAGCCGAACTCGGCCACGAACCGGGGCGTGTAGGCGCCGTAGCGGGTGTAGTCCTCGCGGTTCCACACGTCCCAGATGTGGATCGTGCCGCGCGCCGGGTCGTTGGGCGGCAGGTCCGGCGCGCCGGAGTACGGGCTGCCCGGCCAGTAGGGGCGGGTCGGGTCGAGCTCGGCGACGACCTTCGGCAGCAGGTCGTGGTAGAAGCCCGCGCCCCAGCTGCGCCCGGCCAGCTCCTCCTGCCAGCCCCAGTCGGCGTGGCCCTCCAGGTTCTCGTTGTTGCCGCACCACAGCACCAGGCTCGGGTGGCCGGCCAGCCGGGTGACGTTCTGGCGCGCCTCGGCCTCCACCTCCGAGCGGAACGGCTCCTCCTCCGGGTAGGCCGCGCACGCGAACGGGAAGTCCTGCCAGACCAGCAGGCCCATCTCGTCGGCCAGGCGGTAGAAGTCACCGCTCTCGTACAGGCCGCCGCCCCAGACCCGCAGCAGGTTGACGCCGGCCTCGGCCGCCTGGGCGAACCGGGCGGCCAGCCGGTCGGGGGTGACCCGGACCGGGAAGCAGTCGTCGGGGATCCAGTTGACGCCGCGGACGAACACCGGCACGCCGTTGACGACCAGGGTGAAGGCCCCGCCGTCGCGCTCCAGCTCGACCGTGCGGAAGCCGATCCGCCCGCGCCAGCGCTGCTCGTCCAGGGAGACGGTCAGCTCGTGCAGCGGCTGCGCGCCGTACCCGCGCGGCCACCAGCGCTCCGGCTCCGGCACGGTCAGCTCCAGCACGGCCTCGCGCTCGCCCGGCGCCAGCTCCGCGTGCGCGCGGACGCCCGCGACGGCGGC
>NZ_CDRNDK010000289.1:0-8370 GCF_977012225.1 Planomonospora algeriensis
GCCTGCGCCGCGGGCGCAGACGGCTCGGGCGCCGCGAGGGCGGCTGCGCGCTCGGTGCGCAGCAGCGCCCCCACCGAGACCACCAGTCCGATCGCGGCGATGACCACGCCGATCACGCTGGCGCGCTTGTCGAGCACGTCCAGCACCTCGGCGGGAAGCCCGAGCGGGTCGGCCACCAGCCCGATGCCCGCCACCACCAGCAGCACCGTCAAGGCCGCGATCACGACGATCACGACCGTCCGGCGGCGCGGCCGCTCCGGCGGTCCGCTCGCGCTCTGGGATGGTGGGGGCTGCTGGGTCGGCATGTCTCCACGATGACCTTTTCGTGGGACGATGCGCTGGAAAGTGATACAGGAGTTACCTGCCGCTATGGCCCGTGCAGGTGAGCGACCGCATCGGTGCGTCCGGTCCGGGCTGTTTCCTGACGCTGATCGCTTCGGGGATGGGTGAGCGCGCTAATCCGGGATGGGACCGCCGAACGTCAGGTAGGGGTGCTCCGCATCGAGCCATCCGCGGTCCAGCCGTACCCCTGTCGCCAGCTCGATGCCGGTGAGGAAACCCGCCCTCCAGTCCCAGTCGTCGTCTCTGCCGGTCCAGTCGGTGTCGTCGTAGTCGAGGAAGAAGCCGCTGATCGTCGTCAGTTCATGCCAGAACGTCAGATTGGGGTGGTCTTCGGGGCGCCGGGGGAACAGTCCGTTGATCATCAGGAGGACCTCGCCATCGAGGGTGAGGGACAGGGTGTTCGCGTAGTTGACGTTCCACCAGGCGATGTAGACGTGGGCATTGGCACTCAGGCGCCGGATCACCGCGGGCTGCGCCCCGAGCTGGTCGAGCCGGTACACGACGATCGCCGGACCGGACCGGTCCACCGCTACCGGAGGCGGGTCCAGGCGGTAGTCGGGCAGGTCGACGACATCAAGGCCGGCCGCTTCGTGGACCTCGTATGCGGTGCCTCCACTCAGGCGGGTACCGATGTCTTCCACGGTGAGAGGCGCACCGGCGTTGGGGACGACGACCGTCCAGCACAGCGCCACATCCAGCGCCGGTGATACGGGCTCGCCGACGAGCCGCCGGTAGTGCTCGTACACCTCATCGACCCTGGGTCGTCGGACATCCACGTTGTGGCCTCTTTCGAACCATCGTCGCGTGAGTCGTGAAGATCATTACAGAAGGCGAGCTGCTCACACCCGATCCCGGACTCGGGTCCTTCCAGCGCAGGGGCCGGACACTCGACGGGGTGGCCGAGACGGCATCCTGAAAACGCCATCGTTTGTGTGGCACAGAGATCACTTGCGGGCGGGAGCGGCACGACCCAGGTCATCCCGTGATCATCGTCTATCGGAAAGGGTCACACAATCACTGTCACGCAATGACCCCACGGCGATGAGTTCGGCGGCCGTCAGCGGCCCGTCCCGTGGATTCCGGTCACGTCCGCCTCGCTCGGGCGCGTGCCGTACGGCGGGGTGTTTCCTCGCCTGTGGGGTCGCCGTTCGCAGGGGCGAACCGGGTGCGGTCGGGGGCGTCAATGTCGACCAGGAGCACGGGCAGCCCACGCGGGTGCAGAAGGTTTTCCCGCCGCGGCCATCCGTCCGATGCGCTCCCTCGCGCGAAACCCTCCCGGACCGGATCGGGAGAGCAGGATATGAGATCGGCCGGGCCGATTCGGCACCGCCGGCCGGGCCTGGTCGTTCACCCTTCAGCAGGCGATCGGCGGGAGGAGACCTCCGAATGTTGATCATGGTCGGTCATTTCATTCGAGCCGCCGTGTGTGTAGGTGCGGCGGTGTTCGCCTACAACCGCCTCCAGGAGGGGGCGGAGGGCTTCTACCTGTACGCCGCGCTCGTCGGCGGCCCGGTTCTCGCCCTGGCGCTCGTGGTGACCGGGATCCGGGCCAAAAACGACGACGGCTGAGGCGACTGCGAAAAGAAGCCCGATCCGCACCGAGTACCGCCCTGGGCGGTTGTTCACCCAGGCGGGCATGGTCGGCCGGTACGACGGCGGCTGTACCGGCTGAAACGGCGACTGCGCGATGTTCGGCCGCCTCAGGGGTGCGGCTGCGCGAACAGCGGCGCGGGCGGAGCCGCCGGCTGGCGGGGCGGGTCGGCCAACTCATGGGCGGAGCGGGCCAGCCAGACCAGCATCAGGGTGCCGACGGCGGCCCCGGCGGCGTCGAGGTGGAGATCCCCCGCGAGGGCGAGCAGCGGACCCGCCGATAGCAGGCCGAACGGCGCCAGCAGGGCGGCGATGCCGTACCGGACGGTGGCACGCCGCCAACGGCCGTCGCGCCACTGCGCCCGCAGGGCCAGCACCGTCCAGACCAGCGCCGCCACGACGCAGACCAAGGGCAGCCCGTCGGGTATCAGCGAGGCAGGGCCGTCCAGCACCGCGAAGACGGCGGAACCTCCATACCCCAGCACGCCCACGGTCCCCATGTGAGCGACACGCGTGAGATTGCGCCTCAGCACCGGCTGGAACCACTCCACGACCGCGCACATCACCAGGGCATAGAGAATCTCTGTCCCTCGGGGCCACGACGGTATGACGGCGAACAGCCACGACGCCGCCGCGGCAGCGTACAACCCCGCCCGCAACCGTCGCACGCCCCGATCCAGGATCGGCGGCGGCCCTGCCAGGGGGCCGCGCAGGCTCTGCCACAGCGCCCAGGCCCACGCCAGGCCGGCCGCGCACAACACGAGCACGTTCGCCCACGTCACCGCGGCGTCTTCATCCACCTCGGTGAACAGCGTCACCCGCCACAACGCGCCGAGCTCACCGGTGGCCGGCGCGAGCACGGCGGCGCCCGCCACCACGGCGAGGTACACGCTCACGATGAGCAGGGCGGGAACACCGAAACGATGGCGGCGGAGCATAGGGCACGTCCTGGGGGGTGAACGGGATTCGCGTGCCTCACCCTAGCGAGCCGCCGCCATGAAGCCGATCAAGCCCTCCCCGCGCCCTGCCTGGAGGGGTTCGGCACCCTGTCCTCGCCAGGCACGTGACGTGGGCGGCACGCCGAATGTCAGCGGTCGCTGCTGCAATGGGCGCGGCATGATCGAGACGAAGGAGCGGCCGCATGGACCGTGAGACATGGAAGCCCTTCTTGAAGCGCTGGAGTGAGGAGTGGCTCGCGGTTCACGACGTGGAGCCGCGTTCGGCGTTCGAGGAACCGGTCGTCGATGGCTGGCTGGGTTTCCCGCCCGCCTCGGCCGAGCAGGTCGCCGAGGCGGAGGCACGGCTGGGGTGCACGCTGCCGCCGTCGTTGCGGGAGTTCCTCCTGACGACCGACGGCTGGCGCAACGCGGGCAACTTCGTTGGGCTGCTACGCGGCACCGACGACATCGGGTGGCTGCGCGATCTGGACTCGCCCTGGGCCGCGGACTGCGCCGACATCGACGACGAGGACGACGACGATGAGGATGAAGAGGATGACGCCGTCATCCTTCGGCGATCGCTGCAGATCTCCCTGGAGGCGGACGCGGGCGTGCTGTTCCTCGACCCGGCCGACGTCGACGAGCACGGGGAATGGGCCGCCTACGAGCTGTTCACGTGGACGGCCAGGGGCCTGGAGCGGCACGGGTCCTTCTCCGAGCTGATGTACGACCTGTACGCCGGCTTCCACGCCCTGGACCGTCCGCAGTGCCAGACCCAGCGGGAGTGGGATGCCGCGATCGAACACGCCCGTCTAGCGAGCTTGGCGGGCGAGGTCGACGGGCCGATGGAAGTCTTCGCGGAAGCCGCCCGCTTCGGCCGTGACCGCGCCAGGATCCTGCTGTTCCAGATGCAGGCCATGCTGGGCGACCGCGACGCGAGCCGGCTGATCGGCTCGATGCTGTGGCGCGGCATCGAGTCCACCTGGCCCCTGGACGCCCCCTTCCTGAAGGCCGAGGTCCTGCCCGTACTGTCCGCCGAGCACAAACGCGCCGCCCGCTGGTCGGTGCAGTCCACCTTCGTCAGCCTGTCCAAGCACGGATCCGAACCGGTCCAGAAAATGATCTCCGACTACCGGGCGAGCCCAGGCGAGCCCCGGTTCGGCAACCCGGAGTTCGACGCCGCGGTGCGCGCCGCGATCACCGCCCCCACCCCCGATGACGCCTGGCCGCTCCTGCGCAAGGCCCTGGCGGCGTGGCGGCCGATGAGCGACGACCATCTCGCGCCGATCGTCCTGCTGGCCGACCCTCGGACCGCCCGGCTGATCACACCGGAGCGTGGACGCGAGATCCTCGCCATGCGGCGCGGCTGACCATCCTGGGCCACGGCACCCGATCCGCTTCTCGGGCCGGTGTCCGCGGGAGCCGGTGAGGAGCCGACCATTGCCCGCGGGCCCATGGCGGCCCCTCGGGCCCGCACAGCCACCGGCCGGGGCCGTTCCGTGACCGTGCACCGTGCGGCCGGCGCCTCGGCCCGGCGACCGGCCCGCGCAGGTGGTCAGGCAGGCGGACCGGGCATGGGAAAGCGCGCCGCATTCGTAGCGGTGAGCCGCTCGCCGGCCTGCTGCGCTCCCGGCTCGGGCCGCTGCCCGGTCACGATCCGGAGCGGCTGCTCGCCGCCGTGCTGGCCACGACGTCGAGCAGCGCATCACCGGTGCCCGTCCGGTCTCCGGTGACGGCAGCGGGCACTGTTTCCCGTCGCCGGAGGGTAGGGCTCAGCAGGTCGTGTAGTCGGCGCGGGTGGAGTCGTAGACGCAGGAGTCGACCAGACGCCCATCGGGACGTCGGACGTAGGCGGTGTCACGGTCGTTGTTCCACACGTAAGCTCGCCTGCCCCAGTACAGGGTGGTGGCGGTGTCGCGGCCCTGACCGGTGCGCAGGGTGAGCTTCTTGCCCGCGCCGAGCAGGACGTCATCGCCGACCGTGTAGGTGTAGCCGGTCTTGTCGCGGATCGTCCACCCGGCCAGGTCGATCGCCCGGCGGGTGGTGTTCTTGACCGTGACGTATTCACCGTTGAGGCTGGTGTTGCTGCGCCGGTCGGTCCCGGGAGAGTCGTAGTAGACGCGGGCGATCTGGATGGCCGGAACGGCTGCGGCATGCGCGGGCAGCGCGGGAGCGAGCACGGCGGCCGCGAGCAGGGCCGAGCCGAGAACCGAGGACAGACGCACCGGCGAACCTCCAGGTGACGGGGATGAATACGTCACACAAGACGGTCCAGCTTATAGCGGGGTTGGCCGGTGCGACGGATTCGGTTGGGGCTCCTGGTGAACGTGCGGCGTTCATAGCGTTCCTCCACGCGGCACCATCAACGCGCTGACCACCGGCAGGAGCCTCAGCGCGGGAAGGGAAGAGAGCCCATCTGCCGTGTTCTGCCGTGGGCGGCTTTGAAGCACCCCGCATCTTCAGCGCGTCGCCGGCAGCCGTCTGTCCTCCGGAACCGTGGTACGCCGCCCAGATGACGGCCTGCGGTGGCCTCCTCGGCGCTGCGATGCGGTTCATCGAGCGGGGCGCCGACGGCGTCGGCCACCAGCCGGGCGCGCATCGCGCCGCTCAGTAGCGCCAGCGGCTGCGCGCGACGACCTCGTCGGCGCTCACGCCGTCGAACAGGGCGATCTCGCCGCGCCGTACCGCCGCGACGGTGTCCACGACCTCGGGCCCGAGCGTCGCGCCGAGGACCGGGTCGGTCTCGAACGCGGCGACGGCCTCGGTGAGCCCGGCAGCGCCGCGATCCCCAGTCCCTGCCGGGTCTGGCCGTCCAGGGCGGCGGGATCGGTCTCGACCGGTTCGGGAAGGCACAGCCCGGCGACGATGCCAGCCCGTCCGGCGGCCAGCAACGCGGCCAGCAGCAGGTACGGGTTGGCCGCCAGGTCGACGCATTTGACCTCGATGTTGGCGGCCCGGTCCCGCTCTCCGGACGATCCGGTGACCAACCGCAGCGCCGCCTCCCGGTTCTCTCTGCCCCAGCAGGCGAACGCGCCGGCCCAGCGCGAGGGCACCAGCCGCAGGTAGCTGGCGACCGCCGGCGCGCCGACCGCGAGCAGGGCGGGCAGCCGCGCCAGGATCCCGGCGGCGAACCCTCGCCCTCGCGCGTCAGCCGCAGGGCCGGGAGCCGGCCGGACATCAGGGAGCACGCCGTCGCGCCACAGGCTCAGGTGCACATGGCCGCCGTTGCCGACCCCGCCGGCCAGCACCTGCGGTGCGAAGGCCGCGCGCATCCCGGCGCGCGCGGTGACGGCGCGGACGGTCTCGCGCACCAGCACGGCCAGGTCCGCCGCGCCGACCGGGTGCGCCGCGGCGGCGGAAACCTCGTACTGGCCGGGGGCGTATTCGGGGTGTATCTGCTCGACCGCGACCCCTTGGGCGGCCAGGGCGGAGAGGATCTGTCGCAGGTAGCCGGCGAGTGCGGTGAGCCGGGCCATGCCGTAGGCGGGTCCCTGGCCGGCGGGAACGAAGTCGTCGCCGGTGCCGGTCGAGGCGCACCATTCGATCTCGAACGCCGCGCGCACCGCGTAACCGTCGTCGGCCAGCCGGTCGGCCTGCCGCCGGGCGAGCAGGCGCCCGTCCAGCGGGTGCGGCGCGCCGTCCTGGTCGTAGCGGTCGGCCGGTGCCCAGGCCCAGCCGGGCAGCGCGGCCAGCCGGGTGAGCGAGCCGAGGTCGGGGAGCAGCCGCAGGTCCCCGACCGGGCCTCCGGCGTAGCGGCCGCAAACGGCCGAGTCGTCGACCAAGAATGTGTCGAACACCGGTGAGGCGCCGATGCCCCAGGCGGCGGCGTGCTCCAGGCGGGCCAGCGGCACCGCCTTGACGCGGGTGATGCCGCTGGTGTCCACCTAGGTCACCGCGACGGCCTGAACGCCCGCTGCGGCCAGGCCGGCCGCGGCCGTGCGGGCCTGTTCGGCGCGGCGGGCCCACTCAGGGGCACTCAGCGGCCTGGTCGGCAGCTGGGGTGTCGGTGGTATCGGCGCGGCCTCCACACTTCCAGCCTAAAGACCGGGCACCCGGCGTTCTCCGGCCGGTGCAGCCCGCACCCGGCGGTGCTGCCCGCCGAAGGGTCTCGCGGTATGAGCGCCGCTCTAACCGTCGTCCGCCTCCGCCCCGGGGAGGGTGCGGGGGCGGGGTGGTGCGTGGCCACACCCGGCCATCACCAGGGTGCGGCATTGCCCGCGCCAGCCGGCGGTGGGAATGTCGGAGTCGCGGGCACAACGTCACCGGGAGATCATCATGAGCCAGGGCACGCACGGCACCGCAGATCCCAAACAGGTCCGGATGGCCGCCGTGCAGGCGGCCCTGGACCAGACCCCGATGACCACCGCGCGATTGTGGAACCCGTGGCCGCAGGTCGTCGACGACAGCCTCGACATCAAAGCCTTGCAGGCCCCGGCCCGGCGGGGCGAGGTCCCCGACATCATCGCCGACGGCACGACGTTCGCCACGCTCAAGCCGGTGCACCGCGCACCTCTGGGGCAGGCCGCCGGGCTGGACGGGCCGGTGACCGAGGCCACGTTCGACCAGGCCCGCGCGGAACTCAAACGCAGGTACGTGGCCGCCGGGCGGGCCAAGTACCGCACGCTCACCGACGGCAACTGCACGCTGCTGGCCTGCTGCGTCATCGGGATGCTCGCCGACCGGCCCGAGCTGCTGGGCCCCGGCGTCACGGTGGAACTGGTCAACATCGTCGACACCACCGGCGGTCACGGCCACGCCTACGTGGTGATCGGACGCGCCTCGGGGGATGTGGGCAAGATCGGCGGGTACGGGCCCGAGTGCTTCTTCGTCGACCCGTGGTACGCCCGCCAGCAGGCCGCCCCGCCGGGCACCCGCGCCGTCAAGGACGCCACCTCGATCTACGGGGACGGCACGAGCCCGTTCTGGGACCTGGACTTCATCGCCTTCATCGACGACGACACCACGCCCGTGGTCCGGCTCACCTTCACCAGCGACGAACTCGCCAAGCTCGGCACCTGACCACCCCGGCGTCCCCGCACTGGCCGGCACCGGCCGCGGAAGGCGGATGCCGGCCGCTTGCGGGGACGCCGGCAGCAGACCCGTTTCCTTCCGGACCGGCCCGGCCGCCGCGGGAAGGCAGACGAGGGCCACCGGACCGGTGCGCGGGAATCCGGAGAAGGCAAGGCGCCCATGGTCATGGGTGTGGTGCGGCCAGCGGCCGCGCCACGGGTGCCCGGTAGCGGTACGGCGCACCGTCGGGCGGCGCTCACCGCGCTGTACGTTACCGCGGCGCCTATCGGCCGGATGGATCTGATCGGCGGGGCGGCACCAGATCCGGTGTTCCCCCCCTGGCAGAGTGAGAAGCGCCGCTACACCCGGCTGGGGATACCGTCTCGAGGGCAGCGGCCGGGATCGAAGTGCAGTAGTGCTTGGGGTCAGCCTGCTGAAGGCCGGGGCGGGAGGTCTTCCGGTGGCGGAGGGGTGAACCCGTCCGGGATAT
>NZ_CDRNDK010000290.1:0-8365 GCF_977012225.1 Planomonospora algeriensis
GGGTCCCCGGGTCCCCCGGGTCCCCGGGTCCCCGGGGTCCCCGGACCCCACCGGGGCCCGTCCGGCCCTGCTCCGGATCCGTTCGCGCCGCGTGGACCCGTCCGGCTCTGCTCGGCCGGGATCGTCCGCGGGCGCCGTTACGCTGGCGTCCGTGAGTGATCCCCTGGTGGCGCGGATGCGCGAGTTCGGCACGACGATCTTCGCTGAGATGACGGCGCTCGCGCTGCGGACGGGTTCGGTCAACCTGGGGCAGGGCTTCCCCGACACCGACGGGCCGCCCGCGATGCTGGAGCGGGCGGTCGAGGCGATCCGCGACGGCCTCAACCAGTACCCTCCCGGTCCCGGCGTCCCGGAGCTGCGCCAGGCCGTCTCCGAGCACCGCGAAGACCACTACGACCTGGCCTACGACCCCGACGGGGAGGTCCTCGTCACGGTCGGGCGACCGAGGCCATCGCGGCGGCGGTCCTGGCGCTCTGCGAGGCCGGCGACGAGGTGATCGTCTTCGAGCCCTACTACGACTCCTACGCCGCCTCCGTCGCGCTGGCCGGGGCGGTGCTCCGCCCGGTCACGCTCCGTCCCGCCGGGGGCCGCTTCACCTTCGACCCGGCCGAACTGCGGGCGGCGGCCGGGCCCCGGACCCGGGCGATCCTGGTCAACTCCCCGCACAATCCGACCGGGACCGTGTTCACCCGGGCGGAGCTGGAGGTCGTCGCCGAGCTCTGCGCCGAACGCGACCTGGTCGCGATCACCGACGAGGTCTACGAGCACCTGACCTTCGGCGGCGTCCCGCACATCCCGCTCGCCACCCTCCCGGGCATGCGCGAGCGGACCGTGATGATCTCCTCGGCGGGCAAGACCTTCTCGGTGACCGGCTGGAAGACGGGCTGGATCTGCGCTCCGGCGCCGTTCGTCCGGGCGGTGCAGACGGTCAAGCAGTTCCTCACCTTCACCGCCTCCGCCCCCTGGCAGCTCGCCGTGGCCTACGCCCTGCGCCACGAGCTCGACTGGGTGGCCGACCTCCGTACCGACCTGCAGGGCAAGCGGGACCGCCTCGCCGAAGGGCTGTCGGCCGCCGGTTTCGAGGTCTACCGCCCCGACGGGACCTACTTCGTCCAGGCCGACATCCGTCCCCTGGGCTTCACCGACGGCCTGGCGCTGGCCCGCGAGCTGCCGTCCCTGGCCGGGGTGGTCGCCGTCCCCACCCAGGTCTTCTACGCCCGCCCCGAACGCGGCCGGCACTTCGTCCGCTTCGCCTTCTGCAAACGCGACGAGGTCATCGACGAGGCCGTGACCAGGCTCCGGAAGCTCTCCTGAAGCGTCCTGACCTGCATTAGCGCCTTGAAGAGATCTGACATCACGTCTACGCAGGGACGCGCCCGCCCTCCGCTGCCTCGCGAGGGCAGCGGAGCGGGCTTGACGCCGCAGGCGGCCCGGTGATCCGTCGTTCCGCGGCTCAGGCGCGTCCGTCGATCAGCGACTCGGCCTCCTCCTCGGACAGCTGGTCGATCTCGGCGGCCAGGCGCTCCTCGACGACGACCGCGAGGCGGCGGATCGTGCGGGTGGTGAACAGGGCGTTCAGCGGCAGGTCGATGCCGATCTCGGAGCAGATCCGGGCGACGACCCGGGTGCCGAGCAGCGAGTGGCCGCCGACGTCGAAGAAGTCGTCGTCGACCCCCAGACCCGTCCGGCCCAGGATCTCGCACCAGATCTCGTGCACCAGTTCCTCGCCCGCGGTGGACGGCACCGCGGCCGGGGGCGGGCCGCCGTCCGCGTGCGGCGCGGGCAGGGCGGCCCGGTCCAGCTTCCCGTTGGGCAACCGGGGGAAGTCACCGACCCGCACGTACAGGCTGGGCAGCATCGGCGCGGGCAGGCGGTTCTGCAGGAACGCCCGCAGCTCTCCGGCGGGGACCTCCGTGTCGACGTAGGCGACCAGCGCCCGGCCCCCGGGGGCGTCCTCCCGCACCGACGCGACCGCCCTGCGCACCCCGGGATGGGCCGACAGCGCCGCCTCCACCTCGCCGAGCTCGATCCGCACGCCCCGTACCTTGACCTGGTCGTCGACGCGGCCCAGGAACTCGATCGTGCCGTCGGGCGCCGCCGTACGAGGTCGCCGGTCCGGTACAGGCGGGTGCCGTGCCCGAAGGGGTCGGCGACGAAGCGCTCCGCGGTGAGACCGGGGCGGCCGCGGTAGCCGCGGGCCAGGCCGTCGCCGCCCAGGTACAGCTCGCCCGCCACTCCCGGCGGGACCGGCTCCATCGCCCCGTCGAGCACGTGGGCGACGGTGTTGGCCACGGGCAGGCCGATGGGCACGGTTCCGGCCCCCCGGGAGGTCCGGTGGACCGTCGACCAGATCGTCGTCTCCGTCGGCCCGTAGAGGTTCCACAGCTCCCCGGCGACCTCGTGGATCCGGCCGGCCAGGCGGGCGGAGAGCGGTTCGCCGCCGCTGAACACCCGGGGCAGCCCGGCGGACAGGTGCCGGAGGACCTCCTCCAGCACCGAGGGCGGCGCCTGCACCGTGGTCACCCCCGCCTCCGCGACCAGCGCGCCGAGGCCGCCCGTCCCGTACGGCGGGGCGATCACCACGGTGCCGCCCGCCAGCAGCGGCCCGAAGATCTCCAGTGCGGCGATGTCGAACGAGAGCGAGGTCAGCAGCAGCATCCGCTCCGCAGAGGTGAAGCCCAGGCCGGTGACCAGGTTCACCACGCCCCGGTGCGGGACCATCACCCCCTTGGGCGTGCCCGTCGAGCCGGAGGTGTAGATGACGTAGGCGAGGGAGTCGGGGGAGGGGCTCGTCCGGGGGCAGCGGGGGGAGGGGCCCGGACAGCAGGGCGTCCAGCAGGATCGCCGGCGGGTGGTCGCTGGGCAGGCGCTCCACCAGCGTCGAGCGGGTCAGCAGCAGCCCGGCGCCCGAATCGGCCAGCATGAACCGGAGCCGGTCGGCCGGGTAGTCCGGGTCCAGCGGCACGTAGCAGCCCCCGGCCTTCAGCACCGCCAGCAGCGCCACGACCAGTTCGGCGTCCCGCGGCAGGCACACCGCCACCGGGGCCTGCGCGCGGATCCCGCGCTGGCGCAGCCGCCTGGCCAGGCCGTCGGCGCGCTTCTCCAGCTCCGCGTAGGTCAGCGTCACCGTGCCGCCCGTGCCGCCTGGGCCGCGCGACACGATCGCCGGGCGTCCGGCGCCCGCGCCGCCTGCTCGGCCACCAGCTCGTGCAGGCAGCGGCCGGGGTACGGCGAGGCGGGGCCGTGCCAGGCGGTGAGCAGCTTCTCGCGCTCCCCGGCGGCCAGGAGGGGGAGCCGGGAGACCGGCCGCTCCGGGTCGCCGACGGCCGCCTCCAGCAGGACCAGGAAGGCCGAGAGCAGGCGGCGGACGGTGCCCTCCTCGAACAGCTCGGTGCTGTACTCGATCCAGCCGCTCAGCCGGCCCTGCGGGCTCTGCACCTCCAGGGTGAGGTCGGTCTTGGCCGTCCCGGTGGAGAGCTGGCGGCCGTGCGCGTCGATCGGGAGCTGGTTGAAGCCGATCTGGTAGAGGGGGGTGCGGGCGGGGTCGCGCGGCGGCCGGAGGGCCTCCACCAGTTTGGCGAACGGCACGTCCTGGTGGTCGAGGGCCTCCATGACCGTGGTGCGGACCCGTTCCAGCGCCTCGCCGAACGCCGGGTCGCCGCCCAGGTCGATCCGGAGCGGCAGGGTGTTGACGAACATGCCGATCAGCGGGTTCAGCTCCGGGGTCTCGCGCCCGGCCACCGGGGAGCCCACGACGACGTCCGTCCGGCCCGTCCAGCGGGCCAGCAGCGCGGCGAACGCGGTGAGCAGGACCATGAACGGGGTGGTGGAGGTCCGCCCGGCCAGCTCGGCCACCCGCTCGCAGACGCCGTCCGGGACGGAGAAGTCCACGGTGGCGCCGGCGTGGCCGAACTCCTCCGGGCGGGGCCGGTCCGGCGGCAGCTCCAGCGGGACGCTCCCGGCGAGCTTCTCCCGCCAGTAGTCCAGGTCGGCCTCGAGCGCGCCGCCGGCCAGCCGGTCGCGCTGCCAGACGGCGTAGTCGGCGTACTGGATCGCCAGTTCCGGCAGGCGCGGAGGGCGCTCCTCGCGCAGCGCCGCGCAGAGCTCGCCCAGCTCCTCCATGAAGAGCCGGGCGGACCAGGCGTCGTAGACCGTGTGGTGGGCGACGACGAGCAGCCGCCACTCGTCCCGGCCCGCCTCGTCCGGTCCCAGGCGGACCAGCCGGGCCCGCCAGAGGGGGGCCCGGTCGAGGGAGAACGGCGCCGCGGCCTCCTCGGCGGCGATCCGCTCGAACTCCGCCCGCGCGTCGTCCGCGCCCGACACGTCGCTCCTGCCCAGGACCACCGGGACGTCGGCGGCGATGATCTGCACGACCTGCCCGTCCCGCAGGGCGAACGCGGTGCGCAGCGGCTCGTGCCGGCGCACCAGCAGGCCGAGCGCGCGTTCCAGCAGGCCGGGGTCGACCGGCCGCATCCAGGGCAGGGCGGAGCACGCGGCGATGTTGTACACCGCGAGCCCCGGCCGCAGCTCGCTCAGGAACCAGATCCGCTCCTGGGCGAACGAGGCGGGAAAGACATCGCCGGTCAACGGCCCTCCTTCGACGGGTCCTTCAGGCAGTCGCGGATCTCGCCGGTGATGGGGGCCAGGGCGTCGGTCTCGCCGATGGTGGCCAGCCAGCCCCACTGGTCCAGCGCGTGGTAGAGGCGGTAGAGGGCGACGCGTGCGGCCCAGTCGGCGGGCAGCTCGCCGTACCCGGCCAGCAGTTCCCGGCGGCGCACGGGGTCCCCCCGGACCGCGAAGTAGTCGGTCTTCGCCAGGTCCATGAGCGGGTCGCCGCCGAGGGCGTTCTCCATGTCGATCACGCCGGTGAGGTGCCACGATCCGTCGCGCTCGGCGACCATCACGTTCCGCTCGTGGAAGTCGTGGTGGCACAGGACGGGCGTGCGGCAGCGCGCGAGCAGGTGCCGCCGGGCCTCGACGTAGTCGACGATCTCGGCGTGCAGGTCCGGGTCGCCGCCGAACTCGGCGAACTGGGCCGTCCGCAGGTCGAGCTGCCCGCCCAGGTAGGCCTCGTTGGTCGGCTCGCGGACCCCGTCGACCGGGCCGAACTCCTCCAGCCGCACGCCGTGCAGGGCGCGCAGCGCGGCCCCCATCTCCCGGTACAGCCCCGCGATCACCGGCTCGGGCAGGGCCCCGGACACCTCCGACAGGGGCCTGCCCTCGACCTTCGTCATGACCAGGTAGGCGCGGGGCAGGTCGCGCCTGGACTCGTCCTGCTTGACCACGGCGGGCGCCGGGACGCCGCTGCCGCGCAGCAGGTCGTAGACGAGCATCTCCTTGTGGAGCCTGGCGGTGAACAGGTCGGGGTAGATCTTCACGATCACGTCCGGGTGCGGCAGGCTCCGGTCGGCGCAGCGGACCTCGTAGACCGCGCTGATCTCCCCGCCGGTGCGCAGCACGACCCGCTCCACCTCGGTGCCCAGCAGCTCGCCGGCCTTGTCCGGCGGCAGCGGCATGGTGAGCGCCTTGGCGAACGCGGGCGCGCTCCAGGCCAGGCTGACCCGGTTGCCGGCCCGTTCGCGCAGGGCCTGGGCGCCGACCAGGTCGTCGGGTACGGCCTCGGGCACCTCGTCGTCGAAGCGGGCCAGTACGGGGGTCCGCATCGAGACGAGCACGTGGAGGACGATGCCGAGACCGAGCACGACGTACATGAAGGCGATGCCCCGGCCCTCGCCCACGCCGATCACGGCGCCCACACTGGAGGCCAGCGCGCCGCCGGGGGCCAGCAGCGGCTCCAGCAGGCGCTCGCCCAGCGGCGCGACCACGGCCATGCCCAGCGGCAGCGTGGACCACGAGATCATCTGGTTGACCGCCATGACCCGGCCGTGGAAGCGCTGCGGCACCTTCACGTGCACGATCGTCATGAAGACGCCGTTGACGATCGAGAGGCTGCACCACAGGCCGAAGGCCCCGGCGCCCACCACCAGGGGGGAGGCGTGCAGGCCGGTGACGACCGCGAAGAAGCCCAGCAGCAGCGTGCCCAGGAGCACCCCGCGCATCCGGCGCCGGCGCGGGCCGCCCCACAGCGCGACCACCAGGCCGCCCAGGGTGGCGCCCACGCCGCCGGCGAAGGAGATCTGCCCGGCGGTGGAGAGCGGGGCGAAGGAGAGCACCAGCGGCGAGATCGACAGCAGCAGCGCCGCCAGCATCACGTTCAGGACCGCGAAGTACAGCAGGGCCGCGCGCAGGTGGCGGTTGCCGAACGACATCCGGAACCCGTTGGCGATCTCCGCCGTCAGCGTCTCCCGGCGCACGTGCGCCATGGTGGCGGGGAACCGGATGAGCGCCAGCACCACCAGCAGCACTCCGAAGCTCGCCACGTCCACGGCGAGGATGCCGCCCAGGCCGATCGTGGACAGCAGCGCCACGGCCACCAGCGGCGCGACGAACTGGGAGGTGCCCATCACCATCTGCACGACGCCGGCCGCGTGGCCCAGGTACTGCTTGGGCACCAGCTGGGGCAGGGCGGTGGTGAAGGCCAGCCGCTGGAAGATCAGGGCGACCGACAGGCAGGCCGTCAGCGGGTAGAAGTGCCAGATCTCCAGGTTCCCGGTCCACAGCAGCGCGCCCAGGACGAGCTGGGTCCCGCCGGCCAGGCAGCCGCCCGTGACCATCATCCGGCGTTTGCCCGCCCGGTCCACCAGCGCCCCGATCAGCGGCGCGGCCACCACCCCCGGCATGATCGACAGCGCGGTGAACAGCGCGAAGTCCACCAGCGACCCGGTCGTCAGGTAGATCCAGACGGGGATGGCGAAGTCCGTGATCGCGGTTCCCGTCATCGTGACCAGCTGGGCCAGGGCGACGATCATGAACCGCCGCATGCTGGGGTCCGGCGCGGGCCGCCCGCCCACCCGGCGCTTCCACGGGCGGGCGTCCGGCACCGTGCGTGCGGGCGGCACCGTACGGCCGTCCGAGCCGGGCTCCGGTGGGGCGGAGGAGAGGGTGGAGCCGGAGGCGGCGGTCGCCGGGGTCTGCTGCGGAACCTCCCCGGGCCGGGTGGAGGTCTCCTCGATCCACCAGCCCGCGGCCGGGCCCCGGGACGTCCGGTCGAGGGTGTGCGCGGCGCCGTACCCCATCGCGATGTGGGTGTTGGTCAGGATCTCCGCCAGGTCCTCGGCCCGGTACTTCAGGAAGTAGTGCCCGGCCTCGTCGAGGATGACCAGCGCCGCCTCGGGACTGAGGAAGTGCCACTCCTTGTAGCGCTCGCGGTAGTAGTCGGTGGCGGGATCCTGCTCGCCCACCACCGAGACGACCGGCGCCCGGAGCGGGGCGATCTCCTCGGCCAGCAGCCGGGTGAAGCTCTCCTCGGCGATCAGGGTGTCCCGGCGCTGGTTGCGGACCATGAACCTGATCTGCTCCTCGTCGAGCCCGGAGACGTCGTTGCCCATCGACTTCATCCGGTTCTCGTAGGCCCGGTCGCCGCGCAGCCGGTCCGTGCGGAGCAGCCGGCCCAGGGGGCCCGCGAGGCGGCCGACGGGCCGGGCGAACGGGAAGATCGCACCGATGTAGACGGCCTCCAGGTCCCGGCCGCGCGCCTCCAGCCGCCGGGCCACCTCCACGGCGAGCGCGCCGCCGATGCCGCAGTGGCCGTAGACCGCCAGCGGGCCGTCGATGCCCTCCAGGATCTCCGCGACGCACTGGTCGGCGATCTCGTCCAGGGGCTTGGTCTCCTCGTCGGGCAGGCCGGGGTCATGGCCGGGGAAGGCCATCGCGTACAGCGCGCACTCCTCGGGCAGCGCGTCCGCCAGCGGCTGGAAGACCATCGCCTGGCCGCCGCCGTACGGGATGCAGACGTAGGTGATGCTCCGCCGGGGGCCCGGCCGGGTCAGCTCGTACAGCAGGGAGCGGGGCCCGCGCGGCGCGTCCGTCCGCTCCACCAGCTCGGCCAGGGCGCGCACCGTCGGGTGCTTGAACAGGTCCATGACGCCGACCGCCCGGCCCTGCTCCGGACCGGGCAGCGCCTTGCGCAGGCGGGCGACCATCTGGATGGCGACCAGGGAGTGGCCGCCGAGCTCGAAGAAGTCGTCGTCGGCGCCGACGGACTCCACCCCCAGCAGCTCCCGCCACACCTCGGCGATGGCGCGCTCCGCGGGTGTGGCCGGCTCGGCGCCGCGTCCGCCGGTCTCCCCGGGCCGCGGCGGGCCGGCAGCGCCGCCCGGTCCAGCTTGCCGTTGGGGCTCAGCGGCAGCGCGTCCAGGACCACGATCGCCGAGGGCACCATGGCGTCGGGCAGGACGGCGCGCAGCTCCGCGCGCAGCGCGGCCGGATCGGGCCCGGACGTCTCCGCGGGTCCGACCGCCTCCGC
>NZ_CDRNDK010000291.1:0-8337 GCF_977012225.1 Planomonospora algeriensis
CGAGGTCCGCCTGCCGCCACGCGACGGCGACGGTGACGGTGACGGCGCGGCGGGCGCGGACCGGGTCCTGCGCGCGGACCTGGCGGTGGACGGCTCCGACGTGCTCGTCACCCTGGACGGCGTCCGGCGGCGCTACGCCGCGCCCGCGACGGCGACACCGTCTGGCTCGGCCGGGAGGGGAGCACCTGGGCGCTGACCCGCCACCACCTGGGCGACCCCGGAGACCGGGCGGGCGCCGGGGCGGCCGGCGACGGCGTGGTCCGCAGCCCCATGCCCGGCACCGTGCTCGTGGTGAAGACGGCGGTGGGGGAGCGGGTCGCCGAGGGGCAGCCGCTGGTGATCGTCGAGGCGATGAAGATGGAGCACACCGTGACCGCCCCGGTCGGCGGGACGGTCGCCGAGTTGCCGGTGCGCGCCGGGCAGGCGGTCGACATGGACGCCGTGCTCGCCGTCGTCCGGCGGGAGGAGGAGTCGTGACGACCAGGGGAACGGCCGGGGGAGCGCGGCCCGCGCCGTACCGGGCGGAGGGCCTGCCGGAGCGGGTCACGGTCTACGAGGTCGGGCCGCGCGACGGGCTGCAGAACGAGCCGGTGGTCGTGCCCGTCCGCGTCAAGGCCGAGTTCGTGGCCCGGCTCGCCGCCGCCGGGCACACGGTGATCGAGACGACCAGCTTCGTGCACCCGAAGTGGGTGCCGCAGCTCGCCGACGCCGCCGAGCTGCTCGCCGCCGTCGAGAAGGTCCCCGGGGTGCGCTACCCGGTGCTGGTGCCCAACGAGCGCGGCCTGGAGCGGGCGCTGGAGCTGGGCGTCACCGAGATCGCGGTCTTCGCCAGCGCCACCGAGGCGTTCGCCGCCAGGAACCTCAACCGGACGCTGGACTCGCAGTTCGCGATGTTCGAGCCGGTCGTCGGCCGGGCGCTGGAGCACGGCCTGCGCGTGCGGGCCTACGTGTCGATGTGCTTCGGTGACCCGTGGGAGGGCCCCACCGCGATCAGCCAGGTCGTCGAGGTCGGCCGCAGGCTGCTCGACCTCGGCTGCTACGAGCTCTCGCTCGGCGACACGATCGGCGTCGGCACCCCCGGTCACGTGGCCGCGCTGATCGAGGCGTTCGGCGGCCCCGACCGGCTGGCCGTGCACTTCCACGACACCTACGGCCAGGCGCTGGCCAACACGCTGGCCGCGCTGCGCGCCGGGGTGAGCGTGGTCGACGCCTCCACCGGCGGCATCGGCGGCTGCCCGTACGCCGAGTCCGCCACCGGCAACCTCGCCACCGAGGACCTGGTCTGGATGCTGCACGGCCTCGGCGTGGAGACCGGCCTCGACCTCGGCGCCCTGGTGGAGACCAGCACCTGGCTGGCCGCGAGGCTCGGCCGCCCCAGCCCGTCCCGGGTCGTCCAGGCCCTGTCCAAGGCCCCGTCCGAGGCCCCTCCGAGGCCCCGCCCAAGGAGTGAATCAGCGATGAAGCTGACCGAAGAGTACGAGGACCTGCGCAAGACCGTCGAGGCGTTCGCCCGCGACGCGGTCGCCCCGGTGATCGGGGAGCTGTACGAACGCGAGGAGTTCCCCTACGACCTCGTCCGCCAGATGGGCCGGATGGGCCTGTTCGGCCTGCCCATCCCCGAGGAGCACGGCGGCATGGGCGGCGACTACTTCGCGCTCTGCCTCACCCTGGAGGAGCTGGCCCGGGTCGACTCCAGCGTGGCCATCACCGTCGAGGCGGCCGTCTCGCTGGGCGCCATGCCGATCTACCGCTTCGGCACGGCCGAGCAGCGCGCGCGCTGGCTGCCGAAACTCGCGAGCGGCGAGATGCTGGGCGCGTTCGGCCTGACCGAGCCGGGCGGCGGCTCCGACGTGCCGGGCGGCATGCGGACCACGGCCGTGCTCGACGGCGGCGAGTGGGTGATCAACGGCTCCAAGGCCTTCATCACCAACTCCGGCACCGACATCACCGGCGTCGTCGGTGTGGCCGCCATCACCGGGCGGCGGGAGGACGGCCGCCCCGAGATCTCCACCATCCTGGTCCCGGCCGGCACCCCCGGCTTCACCGTCGCCAAGAAGTACTCCAAGGTCGGCTGGAACTGCTCCGACACCCGTGAGCTCTCCTTCACCGACTGCCGGGTCCCGGCGGAGAACCTGCTGGGCGAGCGGGGCCGCGGCTACGCGCAGTTCCTGCAGACCCTCGACGAGGGCCGCATCGCGATCGCCGCCCTCTCGGTGGGCCTGGCCCAGGGCTGCGTGGACGAGTGCCTGGGCTACGTCCGGGAGCGCCAGGCGTTCGGTCACCCGATCGGCCACTACCAGGCCATCCAGTTCAAGATCGCCGACATGGAGGTCCGCGCGCACACCGCCCGCCTGGCCTACTACCACGCGGCGGAGCGGATGCTGGCGGGCGAGCCGTTCAAGAAGGAGGCCGCCATCGCCAAGCTGGTCTCCTCCAACGCCGCGATGGACAACGCCCGCGACGCCACCCAGGTCTTCGGCGGCTACGGGTTCATGAACGAGTACCCCGTCGGCCGCTTCTACCGCGACGCCAAGATCCTGGAGATCGGCGAGGGCACCAGCGAGGTCCAGCGCATGCTGATCGCCCGCGAGCTGGGCCTGTCGGACCTCTGACCCGCAGGAGGGCGGTACGGCCGCGCGGGCCGCAGCGGTACCGCCCCTCCGGTGGCCCCCGGCGACCGGGCGGGGTGGATCATGGTCGGTGTGCACGCGTTCGCCTCTCTGCGCCGGGACGGCCGCCGGCTGCTCGGATGCTTCCTGCTCTTCTTCTGCTCCTCCTTCGGCCAGACGTTCTTCGTCTCGGTGTTCGGAGAGCACATCCGGACGGAGCACGGTCTCTCGCACGGCGCCTACGGCGGCCTGTACACGGCCGCGACGCTCATCGGCGCCGTCGCCCTGGCGAAGGCCGGGAGGGTGGTCGACGTGCGACCGGCGTGGAAGGTCGTCTCCACGGCCTTCGCCTTCCTCGCCGTGGGTGCGCTCCTGATGGCGCTCTCCGACGGAGCGGTCCTCCTCTTCGCGGGGTTGGTGCTGCTGCGCTTCTTCGGCCAGGGCATGCTGACGCACACGTCGTTCACCCTGGTGGGGAGATGGTTCAGCCGGGAGCGGGGACGCGCGGCTTCGATCGCGACGCTGGGGCTCAGCGCGGGTGAGGCCTTCCTGCCAGCGTTGGGCATCGCCTGCGTCGCCGCCGTCGGCTGGCGGCCGTCGTGGATCGTCGCCACGTTGACGCTGGTGACCGGGGGGACCGCGGTCACGCTCCTGTTCAGAAGAGAGCGGCCGCCCCGGGAGAGTGCAGTCCGTACGGGCCCGGACGGCGCGGGCGGCTGGACCCGGGCGCAGGCGTTGCGCGACCGCTACTTCTACGTGGTCCTTCTGGCGACGCTGACACCGGCGCTGGTCGGGAACACGTTCTTCTTCCACCAGGCTTACCTGGTCGAGCTGCGCGGCTGGTCCCTCGGGACGACGGTTTCGGCGATGTCGGTCTACGCGACCGTCACCGTGCTCACGAACATGGGCGGCGGCTGGCTCGTCGACCGCTTCTCGGCGCTGGTGCTGCTGCCGTACTTCCTCCTTCCCGCCGCCGGCGGCCTGGTGATCGTGTCGTCGCTGGACGCGCAGTGGAGCGTCTTGGTCTTCTTCGCGTGCTTCGGGGCCACCAACGGGCTCTCCCTGACGCTGTTCGGTGCCGTGCTCCCCGAGATCTACGGCACGGGGCATCTCGGCGCCATCCGATCCGCAGTGGTCACGGTCGTGGTGTTCGCGGCCGCGGCCGGCCCGGGGCTGAGCGGGATGCTCATCGACCTGGGCGTCGGCTACGCCGGCCAGCTGTTCTCGCTGGGCGTGTACTGCGTCGTCATATCTGCCGCACTGGTCAGGGCGGTGCCCAGGATCCAGGCCAGGACGCTTCCGGGCACGACGCACGCGGGTCGGGACACCGTCCCGCCGGTGACGGCGGGACACGACGACCGGATCGATTCGAAGTGAGCCACGGAGGGACGGAACGAACCGGAGAGCGAGCAGGGCCCACCGCGTGCGGGTCTCTCCCGCTCGGGCTGCTCATCCTGGGCGCCGCCGGTGCGCAGGGCGCCGGCAGCGCCCGGAGAACGTTCAGCGGGTGCCGGGGGTGCTCGCCGAGGTCACTCCTGCCCGTGGGCCGCGGCCGCGACCGCGGCGGCGAGGGCCTCGCTGATGTAGGCCTCGGCGGCGGCCTTGGTGACGCCGAGGCCGGAGAGCACGCCCGTGCCGTCCTCGAGTTCCAGCAGCGCGAGCAGGATGTGCTCGGTCCCGATGTAGTTGTGGCCCAGCCGCAGGGCCTCCCGGAACGTGAGCTCCAGGGCCTTGCGGGCCTGGGGGCCGTACGGGACGAGGTCGGGCACCTGCTCGGCCGCCGGAGGCAGCGCCGCGGCGGCGGCCTGCCGTACGGTCTCCAGCGGCACGCCTTGGGCGACGAGCAGCCTGCCGGCGATCGCCTCCGGCTCGCTCAGCAGCCCCAGCACCAGGTGCGCCGGGCCGATCTCGGGGTTGCCCGCCGCCGCGGCCTCGTTCGTCGCCGCCATCACGACGTTCCTCGCCCGGGGGGTGAACCGCTGGAACCCCTGGTCGGGATCGAGGTCGGAGGGATCGCCGGGGCTCTTCGGGACGAAGCGCTTCTGGGCCGCTTGCTTGCTAACGCCCATGCTCCTGCCGATGTCGGTCCAGGACGCGCCCGAGCGCCGTGCCTGGTCCACGAAGTGGCCGATCAGGTGGTCGGCCACTTCGCCGAGGGCCTCGGCGGCGATGACCGCGTCGGAGAGCTGGTCGAGGGCGTCGGAGTGGACCTTCTTGATGGCCTCGATGAGGTCGTCGAGACGGACCGGATTCGTGAGCTGAACGGGTTTCGTCATGCGTCAACCATAGGTTGACGATGGCATTGCGTCAACTCAAGGTTGACGAATTCCGGGACTGGGCCCCTCGGGGTTGTTCGGGCATCATGGGTGAGTGGATCTCAACTACTACGACACGCTCATCGCGGCCGCCGAGGACTGCCCTGTCGACGCGGGCGTGGAGCCTCCCTTGGGCCGGGGCGGGAAGAAGACGGTCGCCGTCGTGCAGTTCGAGATGCTCTCGGAGGATCCGGGCGCGCTGACCCAGGAGGACGTGCTGTTCGAGACCTGGCTGCGGCGGCAGGAGGATCTCGGCGCGGTGCCGGAGGCCGAGCGCGCGGAGCTGCGGGCGCGCCTCTTCGCCAAGCCGCAGGCGTGCCTGCGGGCTTCGCCCCTGCCGAAGAAGTACGGCTGGGGCCTGCTGTTCGACGCGCGCGGCCGCATCACGCTGTGCCCGATGGAGTCGGAGGACTACCGCCGGATCGTCGACGGCGCGGTCCCCGACGTCACGGTCCGCAGGGCCATGCGCTCCCGCCGGGGCTGATCCCCGCGCGATCCCCGCCCGTCGGCCGCACCCGATCGTCGGGTGCCCGCCGGTCCCCGGCGTGAGACGGAAGGTGTGATCGCCGTCTCAGCGTACGAGGTGCGATGAGGGGGGCGGTGAAGGGGGCGGAGATCGCGTGCCGCCGCTCCGCGGCTGAAACTTTCATCCGCTGACCAGGGCGTTCGCACAGCTCAGGAGAGTGCGGAGCGGGTGGGGAACCGCTCGCGGCTAGGTGGGGGAGGGGTGTGCGGCTACTTTGGAGCGCTCCCACCAACCCCTAAGGAGCCGTTCGATGTCGAGAAAGTCCATCCTGGCCACGCTGTGCGCGGCGCTGGTCGCCGTCTCCGGTGCCGCGGTCTCATTGGCCGCCGGAGCGTCCGCGGCCGACTCCTCCTTCTACGTCGACCCGGACACCGGCGCGGCCCGATGGGTCGCCGCCAACCCCGGCGACTCCAAGGCGGCCGTCATCCGCGACCGGATCGCCTCCGTGCCCCAGGCGCGCTGGTTCACCACGACGAACACCTCGACGGTCCGCTCACAGGTGTCGTCGTTCGTCGGCGCGCGCGCGCGGGCAAGACGCCCATCATGGTCGTCTACAACATCCCCAACCGCGACTGCAGTGGCGCCAGCACCGGCGGAGCGCCCAACCACACGGCCTACCGGCAGTGGATCGACGAGCTGGCCGCCGGTCTCCAGGGACGCCCGGCCTCGATCATCCTCGAACCCGACGTGCTCCCGATCATGACCAACTGCATGAGCTCCTCCCAGCAGCAGGAGGTCAACGCCTCCATGGCGTACGCGGGCAAGAAGCTGAAGGCGGCCTCCGGCCAGGCGAAGGTCTACTTCGACATCGGCCACTCCGGCTGGCTGGGCGCGGGCGAGGCCGCGGCCCGGCTGCGGGCCGCGGGCGTCGAGAGCAGCGCGGACGGCATCGCGCTCAACGTCTCCAACTACCGGTGGACCTCCACCGAGACGGCGTACGCCAAGAGCGTCATCTCCGCCACGGGGATCTCCCGGCTCCGCGCGGTCATCGACACCAGCCGCAACGGCAACGGCCCGCTGGGCAGCGAGTGGTGCGACCGGCCGGCCGGGCGATCGGCACGCCGAGCACGACGAACACCGGCGACTCGATGATCGACGCGTTCCTCTGGATCAAGCTGCCGGGCGAGGCGGACGGCTGCATCGCCGGAGCCGGGCAGTTCGTCCCGCAGCGGGCCTACGACCTGGCCATGGCGGCCCCGGACACGCCCACGGCGACGCCGACCGTGACGCCGACGGTGACCCCCACCGTGACGCCGACGGTGACGCCCAGCTCCACGCCCATCGCGGGGCGGGCCTGCACCGCGGCCTACAAACTGGTCAACTCCTGGCAGGGCGGCTTCCAGGCCGAGGTGACCGTCAACAGCAGCGGTAGCGCGGCGCTCTCCGGCTGGACCGTGACCTGGTCCTTCCCCGGCGGCCAGACCGTCAGCCAGCTCTGGAACGGCAAGCACACCCAGAGCGGTGCGAACGTCTCGGTGCGCAACGCCGACCACAACGGGAACCTCGCCTCCGGAGCCTCGGCGTCCTTCGGGTTCACCGGCACCGGGAGCGGCGGCGCGCGTCCTCCGTGAGCTGCTCCGCCGCCTGACCGGCGGAGCCCGGGACCCGGTACGGCCCACGTCCGACGCGCATCCCCGCGGGCCGTACCGGACCCCGCCCGCGGGCCGGTACGGGACCGCACCCCGGACCGGCCCGCGGAGGCCCGTGAGCCGGGCCCGCCGAATATCGGCGGGCCCGGCTCATCCGTGTGCGGAGGACCCCCGGGGTCAGCTGGGAAGCTGGGCCTCCAGGCGGTAGCCGTCCACGGTCACGTAGACCTGGTCGCCCGGCCGGCGTTCAGGCGCATCAGGACGGGCTGGAGCGAGTCGAAGACCGGGTGGTCCCGCCAGACGAGGACCACCGCGTTGTCACCGGGTCCGGTGACCGACAGCAGCGTGCCGGGCCGCATGCCGAGGCGGGTGGCGTACCCCTCGGGCACGGCCACCGGCGCCCCCCGCAGGTGCTCGCTGGTGACCTCGATCCGCTGCCAGCGGCCGGGGTCGGTGGCCGGGTTGGGCGGCGGGGGCATCGGGGCGCGCTCCCGCTGGCTGGTGATCAGGTGCGGCCGGCTGTTGCCGGACAGCGCCGAGAGCGCGGCCAGGGCCGCACGGGGGTCGATCGAGCCGGCGTCGATCTGAGGGACCGGCTGGCCGCCGCGGTGGTGCCCGTTGGCCCCCGGCGTACGGCGCGGTAGCTGCTTGGCGCCCGTGCCGTCGGACGCGGCGGAGGACTCCCCGGGCGCCGCGGCCGCGGCGAGCGCGTCCAGCCACGCCTGCGCGGAGTGGGTGCGGATGCCGAGCTGGTGCTCCATGAGCGCGAAGACGTCGGCGTCGGCCGGTTTGCTCGCGAGCAGCTGGGTGGTCCGCTCCCGCAGGCCGCCCAGGTCGCCGACGACGAGCCAGCCGTCCTGGAGCCGCCGGTCGGGCATGAGGGTGACCAGCACCCGCCAGAGGGGGGTGCCGAGCGTGGGGACCTCGACGGGGTGGGCGGGATCGGCGCCGATGAGCTGGTCCTCGGTGGCGGCGGCGCCCAGCCACTCGGTGAGGCCGAACATGTGGCCGGTCAGCGGGGCCGACTCCGAGGAGCGCAGCCAGAGCAGGATGCGCTCCTCGGCGGCGCGCTGGGCCGCCGAGAGGGCGCCGAGGTCGGCGTTGAGCTTGTGCGCCAGCGCGCGCAGGCTGATCGGGTCGACGGCGAACAGGCGGTCCACGGCGACGGCCCGCTCCAGCGGGCTCCATTCGCGGAACATGTTGTCCACCAGGCGCACCAGCGGGTAGTCGCTGATGTCGACCCGGGGCGGGGCGGGCGGGCCGCCGGGACGGGCCGCTGGGGCAGCGGGGCCTGGGCC
>NZ_CDRNDK010000292.1:0-8327 GCF_977012225.1 Planomonospora algeriensis
CCGGCGACGCCCGCGCCGCGGCGGGCGGGGTGGCGGAGGCGGTGCCGGCCGAGTAGGAGTACGGCGGCGCCGCGACGCTTCCGTCGGCGTGCAGCCAGTCGTCGATGGTCTTGCCGCTGTCCTGTGCCCGTCCGATCGTGGCCGGGTCGTAGAAGTTGCTGCCCGTCCAGGTCAGCTTCGTGTCGCCGAATTCCTGTGTGATCGTCTTGGCGCTCTTCACGTGGTTGCTCTCGGCGTAGATTTCGCCGCCGACGCCCAGGCCGAGGAAGTAGTCGTCGACCTCCACGTAGTTGGCGAAGACGTGGGCGTAACCGAACCGCACCCGCGGGTGGCGGGTGTTCGACCCGTCGAACCAGTTGTGGTGGTAGGTGACGTGCAGGTATCCCGTGTCCTGCGCGCCGTTCTTGTCGCTGTGGCCCAGCAGCATCGACTTGTCCGTGCCGATGAACCGGTTGTAGGAGACCGTCACCAGGTCGGAGCCGCGCTTGACGTCCACCGAGCCGTCGGCGGAGGTGTGGAAGGTGTTGTGGTCGACCCAGACGTGGTGCGAGTAGCACTGCACGTTGACCGAGTCGTCGGTGGAGTTCCGGAAGGTCAGGTTCCGGATGATCACGTTCTGGACGTGCGTGAACCGGTCCTTCTCGGCGGGGTCGCAGAGGTCGCCGCCCCAGGCGACCTCCTCCGGGCCCCAGCCGTTGACGTCGAGCCCGAACCCGCTGATCGTCGCGTTCGACCCGACGCCGATGATGGTCTTGTTCGATCCGACGTCCAGCATCTTGGCGCCGGTACCGGTGATCGTGCCCGACACCCGGACGATCCGGGGCGTGTCGTCGGCGACGGCCGCCGCCAGCTGCGCGTAGGTGGTCACGGTCACCGTCTGGCCGCCCGCGCCGCCGTTCGTGCCGGTCCGGCCGTACTTGCTCAGGGTGGCGAACCCGACCAGGCCGCCCGCGCTGCCCCCGGGGCTGGTCGGCGTGGCCGTCGGGGTCCCGGTGGGCGTGACCGTGGGCGTGACCGTGGGCGTGACCGTGGGCGTGACCGTGGGCGTGGCCGTCGGGGTGACGGTGGGGGTGGCCGTGGGGGTCGAGGTGCCGCCCGCCGGGACGAGGCGCCACTGCTTGGTCGCCGCCGAGTCGCAGGAGTTCTGCTGGACGAGGGCGCCGGAGGCGGTGGAGTTGTCCTTGGTGTTGAGGCACTTGCCGCTGCCCGCGTTGACCACGCGGTAGGCGGAGCCGGAGGCGGTGAGGTTCCAGGTCTGGGAGGCGGCACCGGTGCAGCCCTCCTGCTGGACGGCCTTGCCGGCGGAGGTGGAGGCGTCCTTGACGCCGGCGCATCCGCCGCTGTGGGCGGCCTTGAGCTGGAAGCCGCCGCCTGCGGCGGTCAGCTGCCAGGTCTGGCCGGCGGCGCCGCAGTCGGTCTGGGTGAGCTGGACGCCGTCGGAGCCGCCGGCTCCGGGGACGGTCAGGCACAGGCCGCTCGCGCCGTTGACGAGGGTGTAGGCGCCGGGCGCGGGGGCGGCCGCGGCGGCGGAGGTGCCGGCCGTCCATCCGGCCACGGCGAGTGCGCCGATGACGGCGACGGCCGCGGCCTTGGTGTCGAATCTGGATCTCACAGCCGAACTCCTTGCTGGTCCGGCAGGCCGGAACGGCCTGCGTAGTGGATTCCCCCCAGCGAGTACGCGCCGCTCACGCGAGTGCACGTGTCCGTGTGAAGGACAGGGCCTACCGTAGGAAAGCGTTTTCCCGACGTCAATGGCCGATGAAACTTTCATGGGCGGGGCCGGTCGCGCCCGCCCGCCCTGCCGGTCCCGGAGGGCCGTGGCGTCCGACCCGCCGATCATGGCGGGATCCTGCAATGTCCTGTCATTGCGGACAGTCACCGGTCCCCCGATAGTTGACGGCATGAGCCCTTCCTCCGCCGTCCCCCACCTGGTCGTGGTCGCGATGTTCCCCGGAGTCGACACGCTGGACGTGACCGGTCCGGCCGAGGTCTTCGCGATGGCCGACCGGTTCCTGGGCGGACGCGCCGGTTACGAGGTACGGCTGGCCGGCGAGCGCCGCGGCCCCGTGCCGACCTTCTCCGGCGTGCGGCTCTGCGTGGAGGAGGTGTTCTCCGAGCAGCGCGGGACGATCGACACGCTGCTGGTGCCGGGCCGGATGCTGCTCGGCCCGGAAGGGCCGGTCCCGCAGGTCGACGCGGGCGTGGTGACGTGGCTGCGGGAGGCCGGCCCGCGGGCGGGCCGGGTCGCGTCGGTCTGCGCGGGCGCGCACGTCACCGCGGCCGCGGGTCTGCTGGACGGGCACCGCGCCACCACGCACTGGGCGACGGCCGGGCGGCTCGCCGCCGACCACCCCGGGATCCGGGTCGAGCCTGATCCGATCTTCGTCCGCTCGGGGCGGATGTGGACCAGCGCGGGCGTCACCTCCTCGATGGACCTCGCCCTGGCGCTGGTCGCCGAGGACCACGGTGACGAGCTCGCGCTCGAGGTGGCCCGCGCCATGGTCATGTACCTGCAGCGGCCGGGCGGCCAGAGCCAGTTCAGCGTGCCCCTGGCGCAGCGTCCCGGCGGCAGGCAGGACATCCGCGGCCTGCGGCTGTGGATCGGCGAGCACCTGGACGCCGACCTGTCGGTGCCCGCGCTGGCCGCGCGGATGGCGATGAGCGAGCGGAACTTCGCCCGGGTCTTCCGCGCCGAGACCGGCAGCACGCCGGGCGCGTTCGTCGAGGGCATGCGGCTGGAGGCCGCCCGCCGGCTGCTGGAGCGCACCTCCCGCCTGCCGTCCGACATCGCCCGGGCCTGCGGGTTCCGCTCGGTGGAGACCCTGCACCGGGTCTTCCGCGACCGGCTGGGCACCACTCCGGGCGAGTACCGGAGCAGGTTCCGCACCACCGTCCCCGCCTGACCCCGCCCCCGTCCCCTCGTTCCCCGTCTCCTCGTTCCCCGCCCCGGTCTCCCGGCCGCACTCCCGGCCCCCGGGCGGCCCACGACCACGCATCCCGACCGCCGGAACCACACCCGTGGCATCGGCCGATTCCGCGCGCCCCGACGAGGCGCGCCCACCGAAGAGAGAACCCGGTATGAAGATCACCGTCACGCACATCGGCACCGCGACCGTCCTGCTGGAGATCGGCGGGCTGCGCCTGCTCACCGACCCGGTCTTCGACCCCGCCCCGGCGGAGTTCGACTACGGCCCCGTCGTCCTGCGCAGCACCGAGGGCCCGGCGATCGAAGCCCGCGACCTGCCGCCGGTGGACGCCGTCCTGCTCAGCCACGACGAGCACTACGACAACCTGGACGCCGTCGGCCGCACGCTGCTCGACGGGCGCCCGGTGCTGACCACGGTCAGCGGCGCCGGCCGTCTCGGCGGCGGGGCCGTCGGCCTGGAGCCCTGGGAGACCCGCGAGCTGACCGTCGGCGGCAGGACCCTGCGGGTCACCGGCACCCCCGGCGTGCACGGCCCCTTCGGGGACGTCACCGGTTTCATCGTCGAGGAGCCCGGCGAGCAGGAGGCGCTCTACATCTCCGGCGACACCGTCTACGTCGACGAGCTCGACGAGGTCGGCCGCCGGTTCGCCGTCGGCACCGCGCTGCTGCACCTGGGAGCCCCGCGCATCCAGAACTTCGGCGGCGGCGAGCTGATCTGCATGGACGGCGCGCAGGGCGCGGCGCTCACCCGCTCGCTGGGGGCCCGCAGGGTCTGCCCGATCCACTACGCCTCCTGGGAGCACTTCACCGAGGACCCCGCCCAGGTCACCGCGGCCTTCGCGGCCGAAGGGCTCGCCGACCGCCTGCACTGGCTCACCCCCGGCGTCCCGGAGGTCCTCGCCTGAACCAGGCGATTAATCTTGTATGTCGGTTTTAATGGTGAAACGCTCGCGGTATGACGACGTTCGCCGACGGCGCCATCGAAGCCTTCGTCGGCCCGGTCGAGCTGGGCGCGGCCGACGACCTCGAACGGGTGATCATCGATTTCATCGGCGGCGCCCGGCGCTCCCTGGACATCGCCGTGCAGGAGCTCGACTCCGAGCCCATCGCCCAGGCCGTCCTGGACGCCCGCTTCCGCGGGGTGGACGTCCGCATGGTGCTGGAGCAGGACTACCTGGTCTCAGCGAAGCCGCCGGCCGTCACCGTGCGGCCCGGGGAGGACGAGGCCGCGGCCCGTCACCGGGTCCAGTGGGGCGAGGAGGGCGGGGCCCGGAGCCTGGAGCCGAACCAGAGGATCCTGGCCGCGCTGCTGCGCTGCAACGTCGACGTGAAGGCGGACTACAACCCGGCGATCTTCCACCAGAAGTTCGTCATCCGCGACCACCGCGAACGCGCCCTGCCCACGTCGGCGATCCTGTCGGGATCGGCGAACTTCACCCACACCGACTGCCACCGCAACCTCAACCACGTCGTGGTCTTCCACGACCCGCGGATCTGCCGGGTGTACACCGCCGAGTTCGACCAGCTGCGCGAGGGGCGGTTCGGCCGGGCGCCCACGGCAAGGTCCCCGTCGCCTACAGCCTCGGCGGGATACCGGTGAAGGTGCTGTTCGCCCCCGACCACGCGCCCGAGCTGGAGATCATGAAGCAGATGCTCAAGGCCACCGCGCGCGTCGACTTCGCCATCTTCACCTTCTCCGGCTCGTCCGGCATCGACGACGCCATGATCGCCCTGGCGGCGGCCGGCCGTACCGTCACCGGCGTGATGGACCCCGGCCAGGGCGCGCAGAGCTGGGCGGCCACCCACGACCTGGACCGCGCCCGCATCGAGCTGTACTTCCCCAGGCGCGGGCCGCCTTCGGCAAGCTCCACCACAAGCTCATGGTCATCGACGAGGCCGTCGTCGTCGCCGGATCCTTCAATTACACCGCGCCCGCCAACAACTACAACGACGAGAACATCTTCGTCATCGGCAGCCCCTACCCGGACCTGCCCGCCCGCGAGGGCGGCCCGGTCGACCCCGCCGCCTGCGCCGAGCTCGCCCGCTTCTTCCGCGCCGAGATCCGCCGCATCGAGGCGGCGGGCGAACGCTTCACGGGCAGGCCGTCGCCACCGTAGCGGGCCCGCCGGGGCGGGTCACGACGGACGGCGAGTCACGATGGACGGCGGGTCACGACGGACGGCGGGTCAGCGGTCACCACCGGACCGGCGAATCATGATCGGATAGTTGAAAGTTGACATTTATCTAGGTAAGCCTAACCTAATCTCCGTGACCGAGAAGATCTCGCTGCGCGGAGCCGGCCTGCGTCTGGGCTACCACGGCGCCACCGTCGTCGAAGACGGCCGCATCACCCTGCGGCAGGGGCTCGTGACGGCCCTGGTCGGCCCCAACGGCAGCGGCAAGTCCACCCTGCTGCGGGCGCTGGCCCGGCTGCACCGGCCGGAGGCGGGCACGGTGACGCTGGCCGACGGCGTGTCCGCCCTGGACATGTCGGCCCGGGAGTTCGCCAAGCGGGTCACGCTGCTGGCGCAGAGCCGCCCCACGCCCTCCGGCGTGCGGGTCCGGGACGTCATCGGGTACGGCAGGCACCCCTACCGGGGCCGGTGGCGGGCGGGCGATCCCGAAGGGGACGCCGCCGTCGCCAGGGCGATGGAGCTCACCGGCGTCATCGCGATGGCCGACCGGGCGGCGGACGAGCTGTCCGGCGGCGAGCTGCAGCGCGTGTGGCTGGCCACCTGCCTGGCGCAGGACACCGGCGTCCTGCTCCTGGACGAGCCCACCACCTTCCTGGACCTGCGCTACCAGATCGAGCTGCTGGACCTGGTGCGCGACCTGGCCGACGACCACGACGTGGCCGTCGGCGTCGTCCTGCACGACCTGAACCAGGCCGCCGAGCTGGCCGACCGCGTCGTCCTGCTGCACGGAGGCCGCGTCCGGGCCGACGGGCCGCCCGCCGAGGTCCTCACCGAGGACCTGCTCACCGAGGTGTACGGCATCCGCATCGAGGTCACGCACGACCCGAGGACGGGAACGGTGACCACCCGGCCGATCGGCCGGCACACCAGAAGCGTCCCCGCCACAACCTGACAGGAACACCATGATCCCCCTGCGCTCCGCCCTCGTGGCCGTGGCCGCCGTCGCCGTGCTCGCCGCCTGCGGCACCACCGAGACCGCCGCTCCGGAACCCGCCGCCTCCGGCGGCACGGCCCCCGCCTCCGCCGCCCCCGTCACCGTGACCGACAGCCGCGGCAAGCAGGTCACCCTCGACCGTCCCGCCACCAAGGTGGTCGCCCTGGAGTGGGGCGAGGCCGAGATGGTGGTCGGCCTCGGCGTCATGCCGGTCGGGGTGGCCGACACCAAGGGCTACGCCACCTGGGTGACCGCGGCCGAGCTCGACCCCTCGGTCAAGGACGTCGGTACCCGCCAGGAGCCGAGCGTCGACTCCATCGCCGCCCTCCAGCCCGACCTGGTCGTCATGGAGGCCGAGCGCGACTCCGCGCTGGTGCCGCAGCTGGAGAAGTTCGTCCCCGTCATCACCTTCAAGGGCAGCGACGCGAGCGACAACCTGGGCCGGATGCGCAACGATCTCAAGCTGATCGCCACCGCGCTGGGCAAGACCGCCGAGGCGGACAAGCTCCTCGCCGACTTCGACGCCGCACTGGCCGACGGCAAGAGCAAGCTCGCCGCCGCGGGCGCCGCCGGCAAGCCGTTCGCCATGGCCGACGGCTGGAAGGACGGCAGCAAGATCTCCATCCGCATGTTCGGCAAGGGCGCGCTGGTCTCCGACGTCGCCACCGAGCTCGGCCTGGTCAACGCCTGGACGGGTGAGGTGGACCCGGTGTGGGGCCTGGGCGGCACCGACGTCGAGGGCCTCACCGCGCTGAAGGACCCCGACACCCGCTTCTTCTACAACGCCTCCGACGGCACCGACGTCTTCGCCGACGGGCTGGCCTCCAACGCCATCTGGAAGAAGCTGCCGTTCGTCGAGAAGAAGCAGGTCGTCAAGCTGCCCGACGGCATCTGGACCTTCGGCGGGCCGCTGTCGTCCAAGCAGTACGCCGAGGCCCTCGTGAAGGCCTACACCGGTTGAGCACCACGGTCCAGGCCCCGCCGGCGCCCCCCACCCCGCTGCGGCGGCTGGGCGGCGCCGGCGTGGTCCTCCTGACGCTGGCGGCGGTCGTCGTGGCCGCCGCGGTCCACGTGACGCAGGGCACGTCGTCGATCGGCGCGCTCGACCTGCTCCGGCTGCCGTTCGGCGACGACGACGGCGAGGCCGCCCGGATCCTGCTGGCCTCCCGGCTGCCCCGGCTGCTGGCCGGCGTCACCGTCGGCGTCGCCCTGGGCGTGGCGGGCGCGCTGCTGCAGGCCGTCTCCCGCAACCCCATGGCCTCGCCCGACACGCTGGCGGTCAGCGCCGGCGCCTACTTCGCGGTCGCCGCGGCGGCGGCCTTCGGCCTGACGCTGCCGCTGTTCCTGTCGGGCCTGCTCGCCCTGCTGGGCGGCCTGGCCGCGGCCGCCCTGGTGATGGCGCTCGCCGCGGGCGGCCGGACCGGCACGACCAGGCTGATCCTGGCGGGCTCGGCGACCGCGCTGGCGCTGCACTCGCTCACCAACCTGCTGCTGATCCTCTTCGAGGAGGAGACCAACGGGCTGTTCGCCTGGGGCAGCGGCTCGCTCGTGCAGAGCGACCTCGAGGCCGTCACGCAGCTGGGCCCGCTGATCCTGCTGGCCGGGGCCGCCGCCGTGCTGGCCGGGCCGAGGCTCGACATCCTCTCCCTGGGCGACGACACCGCCACGGTGCTCGGCGTCAACGTCGGGCGGCTGCGCCTGGGACTGACGCTCCTGGCCGTCCTGCTGGCCGCCGCCGCGGTCACCGTCGCGGGCCCCATCGGGTTCGTGGGCCTGTGCGCGCCGGTGATCGTCAGGCTGCTCCCGGGCGTGCACCGCCACCGGACGACGCTGCCGCTGGCGGGCCTCGTCGGCGTGCTCGTCGTCCTCGGCTCCGACATCGGGCTGCGCGCCGTCTTCGGCGGGCAGGCGGGCGTGGACGTGCCGCCCGGCGTGGTGACCTCGCTGTTCGGCGCCGCGGTGATGGTCTGGCTGGCCCGCCGCTACCGGGACGCCGGACCGACCCGCCAGCCGCCGATCGTGCGGGTCGCGGCCCGCTCGCGCGCCGCCTTCCTGACCGTGGTGACGGCCTGCGCGGTCCTGCTCGCCGGGGCGGTCTTCCTCGGCATGCTCGGCGGTGACACCTGGATCCTGGGCGGCGACCTGGTCAACTGGCTGAACGGGCGGACCGGCCGCGGCCTCACCTTCGTGCTCGACCAGCGCTACCCCCGGGTGCTGGCCGCGGTGCTCGCCGGCGCCGCGCTGGCCGCCGCGGGCACGGCCGTCCAGGCCG
>NZ_CDRNDK010000293.1:0-8308 GCF_977012225.1 Planomonospora algeriensis
CGCGGCCGGCCCCCCGCCCGGCCGCGGACGCGCGTACGGCCCGCACCCCGACCGGACATCCCGGGGCGCGGGCCGCATGCGGGCTCAGTTGCCGCCCGAGCTCTCCTTCGGCTTCTCGCCGAGGTCCTTCGGCAGGTCGCCCACCTGGTCCGCGGGCGGGGCCGCGATCGTCACCGGCTCGTTGAAGCCCTGGAAGTGCGCCGCCATGGTGAACGAGGCGCCCTGCTCGGCGCCGCTCAGCGTGACCTTGCGGGGCAGGCTCTGCGCGTCGGCCCACAGGTCGAACTTCACGTTCTTCGCCTCGGCGAACCGGCCCTGGAGCTGCTCGCGCTCACTCGGGTCGAGCGCCTTCGCGGCCTCGGCCACCGGGAAGGTGCCGCTGTAGTGGGTGGTCTCCACACCGCCGACCGTCTCGGTGCCGACGGCCTTGACGTCCTTGGAGGCCGTCAGCAGCTTGACCGTGCCGGGCAGGTCGAACTGCTGGGCCTGGTCCATGAGCCCCCGGACCTCGGCCTGGTCGCCGGCGTCCAGGTCGGCGGTCGACACCTTGACCCACGGCTTGTCGCCGCCGGTGAACCGGGTCAGCAGGCCCGACTTCACGTAGACCGTGTCACCGAGCAGGATGGCCCGCGCCCCGCCGGGCACGTTCTGCTCACCGAAGGAGATCACGTCCAGTGTGATGTCCGTCGCCAGCTGAGGCTTGCTCTGGTAGACCATGCGGCCCTGCACCTTGCCGGCGCCGTGCTCGCCGTCCTTGGCGTCGAACACCAGGTCGGCGGAGTAGGAGGTGACCTCCTCGGCCTTCTGGGCGCTCTGCTGAACCGC
The DNA here is from genome assembly GCF_977012225.1 of Planomonospora algeriensis. Classification (NCBI taxonomy): domain Bacteria; kingdom Bacillati; phylum Actinomycetota; class Actinomycetes; order Streptosporangiales; family Streptosporangiaceae; genus Planomonospora; species Planomonospora algeriensis. Next base: position 826 of record NZ_CDRNDK010000293.1, read on the forward strand.
CTCGGCCGCCGCCAGCTTCACGTTGCCGAGAGAGGCGGTGCCCTGCGCACCGCACCCCGCGACCCCGATCAGCGCGACCGTTCCCAGCGCCAGCGCGGGAGCCAATCGGCGCATCCGTCCTCACACCCCTTCGTAATCCCCCAACGAACTTGTCTACGAGACTATGCGTCGCGGAGCCCGGGCGCTTCGGCCACAAGAACGAAGAAGGGCCTCGACGAATGGCCATTCGGTCGAGGCCCTCTACGACGGACGTCTGATAGATCAGGCGTCGAGGTCGGCGGTCATGCCGCGCGTCACGTTCGGGTCGACCGGGATGCCGGGGCCCATGGACGTGGAGAAGGTGATCTTCTTGAGGTAACGGCCCTTGGCCGCGGACGGCTTGAGACGCAGCACCTCGTCGAGGGCGGCGGCGTAGTTCTCGATGAGCTGGCGCTCGCCGAACGACACCTTGCCGATGATGAAGTGCAGGTTCGCGTGCCGGTCGACACGGAACTCGATCTTGCCGCCCTTGATGTCGGTGACGGCCTTGCCGACCGCGGGGGTGACGGTGCCGGTCTTGGGGTTCGGCATCAGACCACGCGGGCCGAGGACACGGCCCAGACGGCCGACCTTGCCCATGAGGTCGGGGGTGGCGACGACCGCGTCGAAGTCGAGGCGGCCCTTGGCGACCTCGTCGATCAGCTCGTCGGCGCCCACGATGTCGGCGCCCGCGGCACGGGCCTCCTCGGCACGGTCACCGGTCGCGAAGACCAGGACCCGGGCGGTCTTACCGGTGCCGTGCGGGAGGTTGACGGTGCCGCGCACCATCTGGTCGGCCTTGCGGGGGTCGACGCCCAGCCGCAGGGCGACCTCGACGGTCGCGTCGAACTTGGCGACGTTGGTCTCCTTGGCCAGCTTCGCGGCCTCGGCCGGGCTGTACAGGTTCTCGCGGTCGAACTTGGCCGCTGCGTTGCGGTGGCCCTTGCTGCGCTTCACTTGCTCACTCCTGTGGATCCGAGTGTCCGTGGTACGGGCCAGCGCCTGGCCCCTCCACTCGCTTCGAGGTTGGTGGTGGTGAACGCCTAGTCGGCGATCGTGATGCCCATCGACCGGGCGGTACCGGCGATGATCTTCTCCGCCGCCTCGATGTCGTTGGCGTTGAGGTCCTGCATCTTCGTCTCGGCGATCTGACGCAGCTGCTCACGGGTCAGCTTGCCGACCTTGTCCTTCTGCGGGACGGCCGAGCCCTTCGTCACACCGGCGGCCTTCTTGATCATCTCGGGCGCCGGGGGCGTCTTCGTGATGAAGGTGAAGCTGCGGTCCTCGAAGATGGTGATCTCAACGGGGATGATGTTGCCGCGCTGGGCCTCGGTGGCAGCGTTGTACTGCTTCACGAAGTCCATGATGTTGACGCCGTGCGGACCGAGGGCGGTACCGACCGGCGGAGCGGGCGTGGCCTGGCCAGCGGGAAGCTGGACCTTGACCAGTGCCGCGATCTTCTTCTTAGGAGGCATGGTTCTCTCCGGGTCCTAATCGGGGTGATGCGGCTCCCACGCAGACGCGGGGAGCGTGCCGACGGGCCGCGCTTCGCGAAGCACGGCCGCCGAACGTCTTAGTTTATGTGACGGGTCAGATCTTCGAGACCTGGTTGAACGAGAGCTCGACCGGGGTCTCGCGACCGAAGATCGAAACCAGCACCTTGAGCTTCTGCGACTCGGCGCTGATCTCGCTGACCGTCGCGGGCAGGGTGGCGAAGGGCCCGTCCATGACGGTGACCGACTCGCCCACCTCGAAGTCGACGGTCGCCGCGGTGGTCTTGGCGGTCGTCTTCTTGGTCTCCTCGCTGGGCTCGGGGGCCAGCAGCTTGGCGACCTCGTCGATGCTCAGCGGGCTCGGCTTGTTCGACAGCCCGACGAAACCGGTCACGCCGGGCGTGTTCCGCACCGCGGACCAGGACTCGTCGGTGAGCTCCATCCGGACCAGCACGTAGCCGGGCAGCACGCGCTCCTTGACGAGCTGGCGCTTGCCGCTCTTCACCTCGGTCACGTGGTGCGTGGGCACCTCGACCTGGAAGATGAAGTCCTCCATGTTGAGGGACTGCGTGCGGGTCTCGATGTTGGCCTTCACGCGGTTCTCGTAGCCGGCGTAGGAGTGGATGACGTACCACTCGCCGTACTGGCCGCGCAGGTGGCGCTTGAACTCCTCGACCGGGTCGACGTCGGGAAGGACGTCACCGTCCTCGTCGACGACGCCGGCCGGGGCCTCTTCGGCCTCGCTTCCGGCGTCGGCGTCCTCGGAGTCGTCACGAGCCTCCCCGGACTCGTCGCGAGCTCCGGACTCGTCGACCTCTTCGGACTCGCCGAGCGAACCCTCCGCGGCGTCGACGGCCTCTTCCGGCTCGCCCTCCCACTCTTCGCGGGACTCGCCGGCCGACTGTGAAGACTCGGACACGGTGGCTCTTTCTCTTTTCGTCGATGGGCTGACTGGACTTGCGGAGGGGCTGGGGTCACGGCGGGACGACCCGCCGGATGCCGGCTCAGGATCCGCCGAAGATCCTCAGCACGCCCTCGGTGAACAGCGCATCGAGTCCGGCCACGATCCCGACCATGATCAGAACGAAGACCAGGACGATGATGGTGTAAGAAATGAGCTCCTTGCGCGTGGGCCAGATGACCTTACGCAGCTCGGCGACGATCTGCCGATAGAAGAGGGCGGGAGAAGTGCGCTTCGGCTTCTTCTCACCGCTCGGCTTGTCTGCGGTTTCGCCGCGCGTGTCGATCGCCACAGTCCTCACCTGATCCGTCGTATCCAACGCATGTCTGCGGCGCGCTAGACGCCCTGATGCGCGGACCGCTCCTCGCAGGGCACGAGGGACTCGAACCCCCAACCGCCGGTTTTGGAGACCGGTGCGCTACCAATTGCGCTAGTGCCCTAAGACATGAACCACCATACCTCGGTTGACCCGAAGTTTGTCCGCGGCTCACCGGTCTTGACCGCCGAACACGCATGCGGCGGAAAGACCACGCCGGAGTCTACGGGGGAATGGGCTCCACGTCGAACCGGAAACCCGTCCCCAGGTCACAGGGCGGGCAACGAGATGGTCACGAACGTTCCTTCCGATCCGTCCGGGGCGGCCGCGGACGCGTCCGCATGATGGATGGGAGACGGAAACGGAGCGACGGGTCTGTAACCATGGAGGCATGACCCGTCCTCGCATCTCCGCCCGCATCTCCGCGATCTCCGAGTCCGCCACGCTCGCCGTGGACGCCAAGGCCAAGGCGATGAAGGCGGCGGGCCGCCCGGTCATCGGCTTCGGCGCCGGCGAGCCGGACTTCCCGACCCCGGACTACATCGTCGAGGCCGCCGTCGAGGCGTGCCGCACTCCCCGCTTCCACAAGTACACGCCCGCCGGCGGGCTCCCCGAGCTCAAGCAGGCCGTCGCCGACAAGACCCTCCGCGACTCCGGCCACCGGGTCGGCGCGTCCCAGGTCCTGATCACCAACGGCGGCAAGCAGGCGGTCTACCAGGCGTTCGCCACGCTGCTCGACCCGGGCGACGAGGTCCTGGTCGTGGCCCCCTACTGGACGACCTACCCCGAGGCGATCAAGCTGGCCGGCGGCGTCCAGGTCGACGTGGTGACCGATGAGACCACCGGTTACCTGGCGAGCGTGGAGCAGCTGGAGGCCGCCCGCACCGACCGCACGAAGGTCCTGCTGTTCGTCTCCCCGTCCAACCCGACCGGCGCGGTCTACAGCCCGGAGCAGGTCGAGGCGATCGGCCGCTGGGCCGCCGAGCACGACCTGTGGGTCGTCACGGACGAGATCTACGAGCACCTCACCTACGGTGACGCGACCTTCTCCAGCATCGCCACCGCCGTCCCCGAGCTGGGCGACAAGGTCGTCGTGCTGAACGGCGTCGCCAAGACCTACGCGATGACCGGCTGGCGGGTGGGCTGGCTGATCGGCCCCGAGGACGTCGTCAAGGCGGCGGCCAACCTGCAGTCGCACGCCACCTCCAACGTCTCCAACGTGGCCCAGGCCGCCGCCCTGGCCGCGGTCACCGGCGACCTGTCGGCGGTGGCCCGGATGCGGGAGGCCTTCGATCGCCGCCGCCGGACGATGGTCCGCATGCTCAACGAGATCCCGGGCGTGGTCTGCCCCGAGCCCAAGGGTGCCTTCTACGCCTACCCCTCGGTCAAGGCGCTGCTGGGCAGGGAGTTCGGCGGGAGGCGCGCGCGGACCTCCGCCGAGCTCGCCGAGATCATCCTGGAGGAGGCCGAGGTCGCGCTCGTCCCCGGCGAGGCCTTCGGCACCCCCGGCTATTTCCGCCTGTCCTACGCGCTCGGCGACGAGGACCTGGTCGAGGGGGTCAGCCGGGTGGCCAAGTTCCTGGGCGAGGCCCGCTAGCCGTACCGGCCGCCGCCGGGCCGGGGCCTCCGGGCCGGGCCGCCGGCGGTCACGGGCGGCGTGCCGTACGGCGGCGGCACTCGGCCGGGCTCCCGCCGCCGCGCGCGGTGGACCCTCCGCGGTGGAGGGCCGGACGCCGTCAGAAGGTGAGCCCCTGGAGGGCGTGTTCCACGGCGGTCAGCAGGTCCGTCGAACGCCCCGTCCCGATGAGCCGGTCGTGCTCCTCCTTGTCGTTGCGGGCGAGCAGCCTCGCCTCGGAGCGGCGGAGCAGCTCGGTCAGCACGGGCGAGCGCAGGGACGGCGTCCCGGCTTTCTCGCGGGCGGCGGCCGCCGCGCCGAGGAGGAACAGGGCGAGGGTGTCGTGCGCGTCGCCCTCGGCGATCACCGCGAACACCTCCAGCCCCTCGGTGAGGCAGACGCCGTCGTCGAACATCCGGGCGCCGCGGAGCGACTCGCGGACGGACGCGGTGGCCGCCGCGGTGTTGTCGAGGACGTGCTCGGCGAGCCCGAGGATCAGGTCGAGGCGGGAGAGGGTCCAGTAGTCGCGGTAGGAGGCGCACAGCTCGCGGCCCTCCCGCAGCACGGTCGTCGCCCGCGCGTACTCCCCGGAGAGCATCATGCCGGTGGCCACGACGATGTAGGTCGGCAGGAACCCGGGGAAGACGTCGCCGGACGAGCGGTGGCGCTCCCGGGCGTCCTTGATGAGCCACAGGGCCTTGCCCACGTCGCCCCTGGCGACGGCCAGGTGCGACTGGAAGTGGCTGACGTAGGGGACCAGGTCCACCGCCCCCTCCCAGTCGCTCGCCGCGCACTCGGCGAGGGTGCGCTCCGCGTCATCGAGGTCCCCGCGCTGGATCGACATCCAGGTCTGCACCCACAGCGCTTTGAGCCGCTCGGCGGAGGGCCGGCGCTCCAGGTCCAGGCCGCGCCGGAGCAGGTCGTACCCGAGGGCGGGCCGGCCGCAGCAGACCCACAGGAACCACAGGTTGCCGACCAGCTCCAGGCCCTTGCGGCGCTCCTCGGGTCTGGCGTAGCAGTCCTCCGCGGCCTCGCGCAGGTTGGCGAGGTCGGGGAGGACGCGGTGGTACCAGCCGAGCTGGTCGCTCCGCCAGCCCGCGGTGGCGCGCGTGGACAGGTCCATGAAGTGGTCGCGGTGGCGGCACCGGGCCTCTTCGGCCTCGCCCAGGTCCTCCAGCAGCGCGGCGCCGAACGCCCGGACGGTGTTCGGCAGGCGGTAGCGGACACCGCCGCCGTCCTTCTCCCACAGCAGGACCGACTTGTCGGACAGGCCGCGGAGCGCGCCGAGGACCCGCTCGACGGTGAGACCTCCGTAGGCGCACACGTGCTGGGCGGCCTCGGCGTCGAAGCCCCCGGAGAAGACCGACACGCGGGCCCAGACCAGGCGCTCCTCCGGACCGCACCGGTCGTGGCTCCAGCCGAGCGCGGCGCCCATGGAGCCGTGCCGCCGGGCGTCGGGGCGGTCCGCGGAGAGGTCGGCCGCAGTGAGGTCGGGAGGGGCCGCGAAGAGGTCGGCCGCGGCGGGGTCCGGCGCGGCGGCGGCCAGCTCGATGGCCAGCGGGAGGTTGTCGAGCCGCCGGCAGACCTCGGCCGGGTCGGCCTCGCCGAGCCTGTCACCGGCCAGCTCGGTGAGCAGGTCGACGGCCTCGTCCTCCGACAGGCCGCCGAGCTGGTAGGTGTACTCGCCGGTGAAGCCGAGCCGCTGGCGGCTGGTGGCCAGGACGCGCAGCACGCCGACCTCTCGCAGCAGCCGGTCGGCCAGGACTCCGGCGGTGCCCGCGACGCGGTCGCAGTCGTCCAGGACGACCATCCGCGGCCGGGAGAGCAGTTCCACGGCCACCGCGTCGAAGGCGGAGGCGCCCGGGCGGACGCGGACGCCGAGCGCGCGGGCGAGCATTCCGGTCAGGCCGGGGAGGTCCTCCGGCGCCTCGGACAGGTCGAGGACGCACACGTATCCGGGGGACGCCTGCTCCATCGCGTCGGCCAGACGCCGCGCGAGGGTGCTCTTGCCCGCTCCGGCGGTGCCGGTCAGGGTGAGGTGGCGCCGCCTCCCGAGGAGGCCGCGGATCTCGGCCCACTCCGCGCGCCTGCCGATGAAAAGGTCCGCTCCCACTGCATCCCCGGCGCCGTCCCGACCACTCATAACGCCCCAACTCTCGCACGGCGCCGAGGCCGGGCGAAAGCATTCGGGAAATTCCGTGATCTTTTCTCTCCGCCGCCGTCCGCCGTCATGATCCGCGGTCACGGCGCGCGGCTTCCGGTCCCGGTCCCGCGCCGGAGAGGGTGCGCGGCCCCCGGCTGTGCGGTTCCCGTTCCCCACCGCGCCCCGGGAAGGCCGCGCCCCGGGAGTGCCGCTCCCTGGGAACACGGCCCCGGGAGTACGGCCCCCGTCCGGCGGACGGGGGCCGTGTCCGGGTCACCGGCGAGATGGCCTGTGCCGCCCAGCGGCCTCGCCCGGTCCCGTTTCCCGGAGCGGCGTCCGGATCAGCCGGTGGGCTCCAGCCCTTCGACGATCCTGCGCAGCTCCCGCTCGGTCCCCCCGGCGCCCAGCTTCCCGGCGTAGTCGGGGCTCAGCATGACCTCGACCGCCACCCCGGGCTCCTCCGTCCACAGCGCGGTCGGGGTGCCGTCCTCGATGATCTTCCCGGTGTCCTCGCCCGTGCGGACCAGGTGGACGCGCTCACCGCCGATGGTGACGGCCTTGGAGCCCTGCTTCCGGTAGCCCTTCATCCGCTCGGCCGCCTGCCGCGCGGCGCCGTTCCGGTAGACGACCGCCTGGACGCTGTACATCCCGGGTTCGAGGCCGGGCTCCACCCACGTGGTGCTGTAGCTGGTCGTGCCGAAGGTGTTCTTGACCGACCACTCACCCCACTTCAGCCCCTCGGGCAGGTAACCGAACGCGACACCGCCGAACCTCCGGCCGTCACCCAGGTCCCCGAGGTCCTGCGGCATCTCCGGAGGGCCGTCCTCGGACGGTGAGCCGTCCGGGACCGCCACCTCCGGGGCCGCCTCGGCCCGGGTGTCGCCCGGCGCCTCCGTCCACGGCGCGGACGGGGCGCCGAGGCCGGGCACCGGAGCGG
>NZ_CDRNDK010000294.1:0-8274 GCF_977012225.1 Planomonospora algeriensis
GCCCGCTCCGCCAACTCCCCGTACGTCACCACACCCGCATCCGACACCAGCGCGGTGCGCTCGGGCTGGTACCTGGCCCAGGAGAAGAAGCCGTCGTGCAGCAGGCCCTCGGGCAGCGGCCCGGACGTGTCGTTGACCTGCTCGCGGACGAACTCCTGCTCCATCGGCAGCGCGACGGGGGCGGGGGCCGACCAGTCGCCCTCCGCCAGCCACTCCAGCAGCCGGCCGTACGCGTCGAACATCGCGTCGAGCACGCCCGCCGGGAACAGCTCCTCCACCGCGTCCCATGCCAGGTGGAGTCCGCGCTCGTACTCGTTGACCTGGTGGTCGAGCCAGACCTGCGGCGTCTGGGTGATCATCCATCCCGGCTCGCCGAACGCCTCGCGGACCTCGGGAACGATCAATTCGGTGCCCAGGTTGCAGGCGAAGACGACCGGCGCCCCGGTGTGCCCCCCTTCCCGGGCGAGGTCGCGCAGCACCTCGACGCCGGAGTAACCGGTGTGCCGGACGTCCGCGCGGAACCTGTCCTGCAGGGCCCCGGCCCGCTCCGCGAACGGCAGCGTCTCGGACAGGTCGGCGGCCAGCAGGACGAGGTCGGTGAAATCGGCCACCATGTCGGCCACGTCGGGATGGACGGTCTCGTCGCGGTCGAACAGCGGCACGTTGACCAGGAAGCGCGGCTCGCTGCTCCAGGCGGCGAGGATCTCGCAGTAGGCGGCGGCGAGCACCATGGCCGGGGTGAGCCCGTGCGCGCGGGCCTGCTCCTGGACCCGCTGCCACGCGGCGCGGGGGAGCCACCGCTCCCGCCGGACGAACCGGGGCCGGGCGACCCTGCCCGGGTCGAGCGCGAGCGGCAGTCCCGGCGCGCCGGGCAGCTCGGGCAGGCGGCCGAGCCAGTACTCCCGGTCCCTGGCGTGCTCCCGGGACCGTTCCGCGTCACGCGCCGCCAGATACCGGGGGAAGGAGCAGGCCGGCGGCGCGGGCGGGTGGCCGGGGTCCAGGTAGAGGCGCGCCAGGTCCCTCAGCAGGATCTGCAGGCCGAGCACGTCGGCGACCAGGAAGTCCACCTCGAAGTGGATCCTGCGGCGGCGCCCGGCAGCAGCGAGAGCCGGACGTCGAAGACCTCACCGCGGGAGGCGTCGAACCGGCGGTGCGACAGCTGCTCCCGCAGGCGCTCGGCGGCGTCCTCGCCGAGCTCCGACAGGTCGTGCACGGTCAGGCCCGGCCACGGGCTGGTGTCCATGATCTGCTGCGTGCCGTCGTCGTGGAAGACCGCGCGCAGCATCCCGTGCCGGTCGATCAGGGCGCGGACGGCCCGTTCCAGTCTCGCCGGGTCGACCTCGGAGCCGTCGAACTCCAGGTAGGCGTGGCAGCCGACGCCGCCGATGACCTGGCCGTCCGCGCGGCCGATCCAGTAGGCCAGCTGCACGGGGGTGAGCGGGAACGCGGCCGTCTCGTCCACGCTCGGTCCCCGCTCGGCCGGGACGGACGGCACGGCCGCCGACAGCCGCGAGCCGACCAGGGACCACCAGGCCGTGAGCGTGAGCTCCTCCGCCAGCTCGGCGAAGACGACGCGGGCTCCCGCGCGGCGCCAGCGTCCGGCCAGCCGCATGGCCCGGAGCGAGTCCAGGCCCAGGCTGACCAGGTCGGCGTCGTCGCCGACCTCCGGCGGGCTGATGCCGAGCTGCTCTGCGATGTCGGCGCGCATCGACTCCATCGTCAAGGTGCTGACTGCGTTTTCTTTCATCACAGCGAGAGCCCAGCCTTCGTATCGTGTCTGACGGTTTCAGCCGGCGGTGGCCGCGCGGAGCCTGCGGGCCAGGCCCGCGGGCGTCGGTTCCTCGAAGATGTCCTTGAGCTTGAGCCGGACCCGGGTCTCCCGCTTGATCTCCTGCAGGAGCTTGACGGCCAGCAGCGAGTGACCGCCCAGGGCGAAGAAGTGGCTGTCCGGCCCCAGGTCGGTGCGGTTCAGCATGGCCTTCCAGAGCGCGACCAGCGAGTCGGCCAGCTCGTCGCCGCTGCCCTCCGGGAGGTCGGTCACCTCCGGTCCCGCCGCGACGCTGCGCAGCTCGGTGGCCAGGCGGCGCAGCGCCGGATAGTCCACCTTGTCGTTGCCGGTCATCGGGAAGGAGTCCAGCGCGACGTACTCCTGCGGCGTCGCCGCGTAGGGAAGCGACGCGCTGACGTGCTCCCACAGCTGCGAGGTCACCTCTGGCCGCTCGGGGGCCGTCACGAACGCCCACAGGACCGCGTCGGCGCTGGGGTCGCCGACGACCACGACCGCCGCCGCCCGGACCTCCGGGTGGGCCAGCAGCACGCCCTCGACCTCGGCGAGCTCGATCCTGTTGCCGCGCAGCTTGATCTGGCGGTCGAGCCTGCCGAGGATCTCCAGCCGGCCGTCCGGGGTCCACTGGGCCAGGTCGCCGGTGCGGTAGAAGCGTCCGTACCAGGCGTGCGTGCCGAACCGCTCCGCGGTCAGCTCGGGGCGGTCGTGGTAGCCGACGGCCAGCCCGTCACCCGCGATGCACAGCTCCCCGCGGGTCCCGATCGGCAGCGGGCGGCCGTCGGGGTCGGCCACGTACACCTTCGTGTTCGCGATCGGCACGCCCACGTCGACGCGGTCGGCGGCGGGATCGATCCGTCCCGCGGTGGACCAGATCGTGGTCTCGGTCGGGCCGTACACGTTGTACAGCTCGCACCCGGTCGCGGTGAGCCGCCTGGCCAGTACGGCGGGCATGGGTTCGCCGCCGCACAGCACGCGCCGGCCGGCCAGCAGCCCGGCGACCTGGTCGATGACCAGCCGCCATGTGGTCGGCGTGGCCTGGACGACGGAGACGTCGTGGCGGAGCAGCGCCTCGGCGAGCGGTTCCCCCTGCGTGCGGGCGTCGTCGGGTGCGACGGCCAGCCGCGCGCCCGACGTGAGCGGCAGGAACAGCTCCAGGGCGGAGATGTCGAAGCTGAACGTGGTCAGCCACAGCACGGTGTCGTCGGCGTCCACCGCCAGCTGGTGCGCGAAGTGCGCGATCAGGTTGGCGAGGCCGCGGTGATCGATCAGCGTCCCCTTGGGCAGCCCGGTGGAGCCGCTGGTGTAGATCAGGTACGCGCGGTCTCCCGGCGCGACGGGACTGGACCGCAGCACCTTCCCGGCCACCGGCGTCACCGAGTCGACCGCCACGAGGGGCAGGACGGTACGGTCGCCGGGAACGGTGATCCCCTCTCCGGCGAGGACCACGGCGGCGGCGGAGTCGTCGAGCTGGTAGTCGAGGCGCTGCCGGGGGTGGTCAGGTTCGAGCGGCAGGTAGGCCGCCCCGGCGAGCCACACGCCGATCGCCGCGGCGGCCAGCTCGGGACCGCGCCGCGCCAGCAGCGCGACGACGTCTCCTGAGCCGACCCCGGCCTCCACCAGCCGGTCGCGGGTGGCCTCCGCCGCGGCCCACAGCCGGCGCAGGCCGATGCGGCGCTCGCCGTCGAGAACCGCGTCGGTGTCCTCGGCGGGCGCGCTCGACACCCGGCCGGCGATCATCTCCAGCACGGTCGCGGGTGTCACGGTGCGTTCCGTGGCGTTGGCCATCTCGATGGCCGCCCGGTCCTGGTAGCACCAGACGGGCGTCTCGCCGAGCGGCCGGTCGGGCTGCTCGGCGAGCGTGACGAGCATGTCGTCGAAGCGGGCCAGCAGCAGCTCCACGTCGGTCCTGTCGAGGACGCCCACGCAGAACACGGTCCTGACCTTGATCGCCTCCGGGGTGGAGGTGACGAAGAACTCCAGGTCGAACTTGCTGTAGCCGTTCTCGATGACCACCTGCTCGGCCGGTACGCCGTCCAGGACGAATTCCGCGCCGAGGTCGGCCGGGATGTAGTTGAAGGTGTGGCGGAAGAGGTTGTTGCGCCAGCCCTCGCGTGAGACGAGCTCCAGCATGTCGTCGACGGGGTAGTCGGCGTGCGCCATGGCCTCCATGAACGTGCGGCGCGTCTGGCGCGCGTACGTGCGGAAGCTCTGCGCCCAGTCGACCTGCGTGCGCAGGGTCAGGACGTTGATGTGGTATCCGATGGCCAGGCCGGCCTCGGGCGGGCGGACGCTGACGGGTGAGCCGACGGTGAGGTCGGGGCCCGCGCCGTGGGCGGCGAGCAGCACGCCGTACGCCGCCAGGAGGATGACGGACTCCGGCGCGCGCAGCTCGCGCTGCATCTTCCGGACCGCCTTGCAGGCGGTGGGAGAGAGCTCCCAGTTGATCACATCGCCTTCGAGCGTGGTCTGGGAGGCTTCCGGCTTCTCGCACCACAGATCCAGTTCGGTGGCGCTGAACCCGGCCAGCTTCTCGCGCCAGAAGTCCGCGCTGCGCGGATCGGCGGCCGGTTCCTCCCAGGCCGGTACGACCGCGGGCTCGGGCACGTCACCCGCGGCCAGGCCGTTGTAGAGGGTGATGAGCTCGTTCAGCAGCAGCGCCGCGGACAGCCCGTCGAAGATCACGTGATGGATCGCCAGGCAGTAGAGCTCGCCCTCCGGCTCCTCGATGACCGCGGCCCGCACCAGCAGCTCGCCCTCGGGCTGGAACGGCCGGGCGAGGAACCCCGTCAGCCACCCCCGCGAGGCTCCGGGACCGCCCTCCTCGATCCGGAGGTCGATCTCCTCGGGCCGGAGGACCTTCCGCATCATCCCCTCGGCCTCGACGCGGAAGACCGTGCGCAGGATCTCGTGGCGGTGCAGCAGGCGGTTGACCGCTTCCAGGACGAGAGGGCGCCGCAGCCTCCCCGCCGCCCTGAAGGCCACGCTCAGGTTGTTCACCCCGGTTCCGGGGACGAGCTCTTCGAGCATCCACAGCGCCTGTTCCTTGCGTGTGGCCCGCTCACCCAGCATCTGCTCCATGGTCATCTCTCCAGTACCTTGGTAACGGCCCGGGCGATCTCGTCGGATCTGAACAGCTCGGCGTGGCTCTCCTCGAACCTGAGCTCCTCGGCCACCAGCCCGTCGCCGACGGTGCCGCGCAGCTTGTTCAGTCCGTTGTGCGGGGTGGACGAGCTCACCGCGGTGGCCCGCAGCCAGCCTTCCCAGGGCTGGAACCGGTCGGCCAGGCTCATGAAGGACAGGAAGGCGCTGAACGTGCCGAGCATCTCCTCGGCGTACTCCATGTCGAGTCCCGCCCGTTCGAAGGCGTTGTGGGCGATCTGACTGAAGGTGCCGTAGAGCTGCGCGGCGTATCCCTCGATCGTGACCCCTTCCTGCTGGACCAGCCGGTCCATGGCCTCCCGGGTCACGACGACGTCCTCCTCCGTCAGGATCGAGGAGAGGATGTCGAAGACCTTGCCGAACTGGAAGTAGATGTTCTCCAGGCTGGTGGGCTCCGGATCGAAGACGACGAGCGCGGGCGCGCGCTCCTGCGCCTCGGCGAGCCGGGCGACGAGTTCCCCGGCGTAGACGGCCCCCACGCAGTAGCCCATGACCGCGCGGACGGTCCGGCCGCTCGCCATGACCGGTTCGAGCCACGAGCGGAGATAGCCCGGCCCGTCGATGCCCGAGTCGGGCGCCACCCCGGGGGGAGCGACGTGCCAGAAGGTCGCGTCGAGGTCCATCCGTGCGACCAGGTCGGGGAAGCCGGCCTCGGCGCGGCCGGTTCCGGTGAAGTCGACGCAGAGGACGAGATCCGACGAATCGGATTCTTTCAGCGCCGTCCAGGTGGTTACCAAATTCATGATCACTTCCTTGGCTAGGAGCCTCCGCCCTCGAGGCGAGTTGAATCAGGAGGTCGGCGTCCATGTCGTCGATCGCCTCGGCCTCGGTCGGGTTTCTCGTGTCGCCGTCGTCGAGGCCGGCCAGCCGGAACAGGCCGTCCAGCAGCCCGGCCTCCCGCAGCCGTGAGACGGGGATGGTCGTCAGGAGCCTGCGTACCTCGGCATCGCTGTGCGCCGTGGTCGCCTCGGCCGCGGCCACGGCCGGGAAGAGCTGCTCCAGGACGAACCGGGTCAGGGCATGAGGGGTCGGGTAGTCGAAGATGAGAGTGGCCGGCAGCCGCAGGCCGGTGGCCGTACTGAGCCGGTTGCGCAGCTCGACCGCGGTGAGCGAGTCGAAGCCGAGATCCTGGAACTGGCGCTGCGGCTCGACCGCCGAGCCGCCGGCGAATCCGAGGACCGCCGCCACCTGGTCGGCGACGAGACCGGACAGGGTGGCGTGGAGCTGCTCCGGTTCCATCGTGGCCAGACGTTCCGACAGCGCCTGGGTCGGGCGGGTACGGCGGGGCTGGGAACGCGTTCCGGTCTTGGTGAACCGTGCGGGGACGAGCACGGGCCGGTCGGCGCGGAGGGCGGAGTCGAACAGCGCCAGCCCTTCCGGTACCGACAACGGTTTGACGCCCGCCCGCTCCATCCGCCTCAGGTCGGATTCGCTGAGGTCGCCCGCCATGCCGTCGTCGGTCTCCCACAGTCCCCAGGCCAGGGAGAGGGCGGGTAGTCCCTGCGATCGGCGGTGCGCCGCCAGCGCGTCCAGGTAGGCGTTGGCCGCGGCGTAACTGGCCTGGCCCGCGCTGCCCAGCACTCCGGCGAGCGAGGAGAACAGCACGAAGGCGGACAGATCGAGGTCCCGGGTCAGCTCGTGCAGGTACCGGGCCGCGTCGGCCTTCGGCCGCAGGACGGCGTCGAAGCGCTCCGGGGTGAGGGATCCCACGATCCCGTCGTCCAGTACTCCGGCGGTGTGCACGACACCGGTCAGCGGGACCGACGCGACCAGTCGCGCCAGTTCCTCGCGGTCGCCGACGTCGCAGGCCCTGATCTCCACCTGTGCCCCGAGTCCGGTCAGCTCGGCCATCAGCTCGGCGGCTCCCGGGGCCTGCGCGCCACGCCGGCTGGCCAGCAGCAGGCGCCGGACGTCGTGGGCCGTCACCAGATGCCTGGCCACGACCGCACCCAGCCCACCGGTGCCACCGGTGATCAGCACCGTGTCCTCCGGACCGAACACCGGCCGTTCATCGCTGGGAGCCTCGGTGCGGCTCAAGCTCGGCAGCAGCAGCCGTCCGGCCCGTACGGCCACCTGAGGCTCTCCCGTGGCCAGCGCCCGGCCGACCGCGTCTCCGTCCAGCGATTCCGCGTCCGCGTCCGGGTCCGTGTCCTTGTCCAGGTCCTTGTCCAGGTCCTTGTCCAGGTCCAGCAGGACGAACCGGCCCGGCTGCTCGGCCTGTACCGCCCGCACCAGACCCCACACCGCGGCCTGCACCGGATCCGGCCTCTCGGCCGCGACCGCGTGCCGGGTCACCAGCACCAGACGCGACGACGCGAACCTGTCGTCGTTCAGCCACTCCTGCACCAGGCTCAGGACCTCGTGCGTCACCGCATGGAGTTCTCCGGCCGACGGGCAGGTGACCAGCACCGCCTCGGGCGGCTCCGCAACCGAGTCCAGGCGACCCCCCGCGTCCAGCAGCATCCAGCGGGGCGGTTCCGTGTCCGTCCCGGCCGTGACGGCGGCCCAGTCCACCTGGTGCAGCGAGCCCTGACCGCTCGAAGCGGCCAGCTCGGAGGTGGACAGCGGACGCAGCGTGAGCGCCTCCACCTCCGCCACCGGAGCACCGGTGTCGTCGGCGATGGCCAGCGCCATGCTGGTGCCCCCCGTGCCGATGAGCTTCACTCGCAGGCTGGTGGCCGCTGCGGCGTGCAGAGACACTCCCGACCAGGAGAAGGGCAGGAAGGGCCGGCCCGGATCGGGTTCCGGCAGCAGGGCGCCCAGCGCCCCGGCGTGCAGCACCGCGTCCAGCAGTGCCGGATGCACCCCGAACCGCACCGCGTCCGCATGCGCCTGCTCCGGCAGCACGACCTCGGCGAACACCTCCCCGGTCCGCGTCCACGCCCGCACCACTCCCTGGAATACGGGGCCGTACTCCAGACCGAGCTCCGCGAAATCGTCATACAGGTCGTCGACCGCCACCGGCCGCGCATCCGCCGGTGGCCACTGCGTGAGCTCGAACGCCGGCGTCGGCAGCTCGGCGGTCAGCAGACCCTGCGCGTGCTGAGTCCATTCGGTGGCGTCCTGAGCGCGGGAGTGGACGGTCAGCGGACGCGCTCCCGACTCCTTCGCCGCTCCGATCAGCACCTGGATCTGGGCGCTGCTCTGGGCCGGCACCACCAGCGGCGCCTGGATGGTCAGTTCCTGCAGATAGGAGCACCCGATCTCGTCGCCCGCCCGGATGGCCAGCTCGACCAGCGCCGCGCCCGGCACCAGCACTTGACCGCCCACCAGGTGATCGGCCAGCCACGGCTGCCCCGCCACCGACAACCGGCCACTGAAGACCACCG
>NZ_CDRNDK010000295.1:0-8257 GCF_977012225.1 Planomonospora algeriensis
GCTGGAGCGGGCCCAGGCCCGCACGGGCGCCGCGGCCACCTGCCTGGGCGTGCTCGCCCAGGGGCTGACCGTGGCGGGGGTGGTGCTGGTCGCGCAGGGGGCGGGCGCCGGCTCGGTGGCGACCGCCGTACTCGCGCTGACCTCCCTGGTCTCCTTCGAGCCCCTGCTGCCGATGATCACGGCCGCCGAACGCATGACCGGGGTGTCCGCAGCCCTGCGCCGCCTGCGGGAGGTCCGCGCGACCCCGCCCGCCGTCGCCGAGCCGGCCCACCCGGCGGCCGTCCCCGGCGGCCCGCTCACGGTCGAGGTCGAGGACCTGGTAGTCCGCCACGCGACGGACCGCGCCCCCGCCCTGAACGGCGTCTCCCTCACCCTCACCCCCGGCAAGCGGGTGGCGGTCGTCGGCCCCAGCGGAGCGGGCAAGAGCACCCTGCTGGCAGCCCTGATGCGCCTGGTGGAGCCGGAGTCCGGCGCGATCCGGCTGTCCGGCTCCGGGGCGGACGGCCGTCCCGGACCCGGCGGCGGTGACGCGCCCGGGACCGGGAAGGCCGTCGATCTGCGCGACCTGCCCTCGGACGAGGCCCGGCGGATCATGACGGGCCTGACCCAGGACCCGTACGTGTTCCAGGCCTCGTTCCGCGACAACCTCCGGCTGGCCGGGCCCGAGGCGGACGAGGAGGCGCTGGCGGAGGCCGTACGGCGGGCCCGGCTGGCGGACTGGGCGGAGCGGACCGGGTGGGACACCGTGCTCGGAGAGGACGGGCGGACGGTCTCCGGCGGGCAGCTGCAGCGGCTCGCCCTGGCGCGGGCGCTGCTGAACGACCCGCCCGTGCTGCTGCTCGACGAGCCGGCCGAGGCGCTGGACGAGGAGACCGCCGACGCGCTCATGGCCGACCTGCTGGACGCCACCCGGGGGCGTACGACCCTGCTGGTCACGCACCGGCTGCGCGGCCTGGAGGAGGTGGACGAGATCGTCGTGCTGGAGAACGGCTCGGTCCTGCAGCGGGGCACCCACCGGGAGCTGGTGGACGTCCCCGGCTACTACCGCGACCTGTGGCGGTCGGAGGCCCTGGTCTCCCGGGGATAGGGCCGGTCCGGCCCGGGCTCGCGACGCCGCGGGCGGTGAGTCCCGTACGGGGGTCAGCGGGTGGACAGCTCCTCCCGGCGCGACAGCAGGAAGGCGCGTTCCGGGTCGGTGCCGACGGCCTCCAGCGCCCGGCTGTAGGCGTCCAGGGCCTCCCGGTCCCGGCCCAGGCGGCGCAGCAGCTCGGCCCGGGTGGCGTGGAGCAGGTGGTGGCGGCCCATCGTCCGGTCCAGTCCGTCGAGGAGCTCCAGCCCGGCCTCGGCCCCGTCGGCCTCGGCGACCGCCACGGCCCGGTTGAGCCGGACCACCGCCGACCCGGTCACCTCCTCCAGCCTGCCGTACAGCCGGGCGATGGCGGGCCAGTCGGTGTCCGCGGCCCGCTCGGCGACCGCGTGCTCGGCCGCGATCGCGGCCTGCAGCAGGTAGGGGCCGGGGAATCCGCCGGAGCCGCCCGGACGCACCGCCTCCAGCAGGGAGAGCGCCTCACCGATCTCCTCGCGGTGCCAGCGCGAGCGGTCCTGGTCGGGCAGGCGGACCAGCTCCCCCGACGGGCCCAGCCGGGCGTCCCGGCGGGCGTGGTGCAGCAGCATCAGCGCCAGCAGCCCGTCGGCCTCCGGGTCGGCGGGCAGCAGCTCGCGCAGCATCCGGCCCAGCGCGATCGCCTCGGCGGCGAGCTCGGCGCGGATCAGCCGGTCTCCCCCGGTGGCGGCGTACCCCTCGGTGAAGACGAGGTAGACCACGGCCAGCACCCCGTCGCGCCGCTCGGCCAGCTCCGGCCCGGCCGGGATCCGGTAGGGGATGCCCGCCTGGGCGATCTTCTTCTTCGCCCGGGTGATCCTGGCGGCCATGGTCGCCTCGGAGACCAGGAACAGCCGGGCGATCTCGCGGGTGGTCAGGCCCCCCGCGCAGCGCAGGGTGAGGGCCACCCGGGCGTCCATGGACAGCGCCGGGTGGCAGCAGGTGAAGATCATCCGTAGCCGCTCGTCGGGGACGGCCGCAGGATCCGGCCGCTCGTCGACGACCAGCAGCGGCAGTTTCCTGGCCGCGACGGCGTCCCGGCGGAGCCGGTCCAGCGCGCGCCTGCGGGCCGTGGTGAGCAGCCAGGCGGGCGGGTTGCCGGGCTCCGGCGGCCAGGCGGTGACGGCCGCGGCGAAGGCGTCCTGCAGCGACTCCTCGGCCAGGTCCATATCGCGCAGCTCGGCGGTGAGCAGGGCGAGCAGGCGCGCCCAGTGCCGCCGGTACGCCTGCTCGACCGCTGTCACGCTCACCCCTGGTATTCGACCACGGGACGGATCTCCACGATCTCCTCGGGGCAGGCCGTGGCGAACTCGATCGCCTCGTCCAGGTCCCGGGCCTCCACCAGGTAGAAGCCGCCCAGGTGCTCGGCGGTCTCGGCGTAAGGGCCGTCGGTGTGCAGCGTCCGCCCGCCGCCGGTGCGCACGGTGACGGCGGTCGTGGAGAAGTCCAGCTCCTCCCCGCCGAGGTAGGCCCCGCGGGCGGTGAGCATGTCCGTGAACCGGCCGTGCGCGGCGGAGACCTCCTTGATCTCGGCCTCGGTGGCGGCGGCCCACCTGCTCTCGTCGCCGTAGAGCAGCAACGCGTACTTCACGGCGCCGTCACCCCCTGTCCGGGACGGGGCGGATCTCCACGACGTCCGACGGGCAGGCCTCGGCGAACGCGATCGCCTCCGCCATGCTCGCGGCCTCGATCGTGACGTACCCGCCGATCTGCTCGACCGCCTCGGCGTAGGGACCGTCGGTGATGACCACCTTTCCCCCGCTCTTCCTGACCGTGGTGGCGGTGGCGGAGTGGGCCAGCTCATTGCCGCCCCGGCCCGCGTTCCCGGCCGCCAGCATCTCCTCGAAGCGACCCCACCGGGCGTAGATCTCCTCCCGCTCGGCCGGACCGGCCTCCGCCCAGGGCCTCTCGTCCCCGGCGGCCAGCAGCACATATCTCATGGTGTTCCCTTCCGATGTCGTCCGGCGGATGCCGTACGCACTCCCATGACGTACGGCACCCGCCGGAATCGACAGATCCCGCAGGGAATTCTCGCGGCGGGACCGGCGCCGCCGGGCCGCGGCCCGACCGCCGGAGGACGATTCGTCCGGTCAGGGGGTTGAGTTGGCGGAGCAATCTGGTTTACAGTTCAAACCAAGAGTTTGAAACACAAACCGATTTGGACCGCCAAGGAGAAGGCCGTGGACGACGAGCGGGGGCTGAGCCCGGAGGAGACGCTCCGGCTGATCGAGCAGCAGGGCTCCGCGGCCCACGACCGGTTCGTCCCCGACCCGGTCCCGCACTACCTGGCGTGGGGCGTCGCCTGGCTGATCGGGTTCGGCGTGCTCTTCCTCCGCCGGGGGCCGTCCGGCACGCCGTACGTCGAGGTCCCGGAGGCCGTGGCACTGGCACTGCTGTTCGGGTTGATGGCCCTGGCGATGCTGATCAGCGCGCTCACCATGTGGCAGTTGCGCAGCCCCGTCCGGGGCGCGTCCCAGCAGCGCGGCATGATGTACGGCTTCTCCTGGTCCTTCGCCTTCTTCGCCATGTCGGCCATCGCCGCCCGGGTCGGGGCCCTCCTTCCCCCCGCGGAACAGGAGCTGCTCTGGGCCGGCCTGTCGATGCTGGTGGTCGCCATCCTCTACATGGCGGGCGGGGCCGTCTGGCTCGTCCGCCCGATGTTCGTCTTCGGCGCGGCGCTGGCCGTGCTCAACACGGTCGGCGTGGCGGCGGGGCCCGGCTGGCACGCGCTGCTGATGGCGGTGGGCGCCGGAGGCGGATCCATCGCCGCCGGACTGCTGGTCCGCCGGCAGGTCCGCCGATGACCCCCGAGCTCGACCCGGTGATCCACGCCCAGGCCCGGCTCCGGGTGGTCGTCACGCTCAACGCCCTGGGCGAGGGGGACAGCATCACCTTCCCCGGGCTGAAGGACCTGCTCGGCATGACCGCGGGGAACCTCTCGGTGCACCTGGGCAAGCTGGAGGAGGCCGGATACGTGGAGATCGTCAAAACGCACCGCGGCCGCACCCCGGTCACCTACGTCGCCCTCACCCGCCGGGGCCGCCTGGCCTTCGAGGAGTACACCGCGGCGATCCGCACCCTGCTGGACACGACCTCGGCGCCGCCCCCCGGCGCCTGACCACCGTTCGACATTCGAGAAAGGAAGGTCCCGCGATGGCGGAACCGACGATGGCACTGGGCGTAGGACCGGGTGCGGCACCGAGCGCGGCACAGGATCCCGGCGCGGAGCCGGAGCAGTCCCTGGTGCGCGCCGTGGAGGTCACCCGGCGCTACGGGGACGTGACGGCGCTGGACCGCGTCTCCCTCGGCGTCCGCCCCGGCGAGCTGGTCGGGCTGCTCGGACCCAACGGGGCGGGCAAGTCCACACTGATCAACCTGTTCTCCGGGCTGCGCAGGCCCACCTCGGGCCGCGTCGAGCTGCTCGGCGGCTCCCCCGCCGATCCGGTACGGCGGCGCGCCATCGGCGTCACACCGCAGGAGACCGGGCTGCCGGCGACCCTGCGGGTCGGGGAGATCGTGGACTTCGTCTCCGCCCACTATCCGCGCAGCGTCGAGCGGGGCGCCCTGCTGGAGCGGTTCGGCCTGTCCGGGCTGGAGCGGCGCCAGGTCGGCGGGCTCTCGGGCGGGCAGAAGCGGCGGCTCGCGGTGGCGCTGGCGTTCGTCGGCGACCCCCGGCTGGTCTTCCTCGACGAGCCGACCACGGGGCTGGACGTCGAGGCGCGCCGGGCGCTGTGGGACGCCATCCGGGACTTCCACGCCGACGGCGGCACCGTGGTGCTCACCAGCCACTACCTGGAGGAGGTCGAGGCGCTGGCCGAGCGGGTCGTGGTCATCGGGCGGGGCCGGGTCCTGGCCGACGGCACCACCGAGCAGGTGCGGGACATCGCCGGTGTCCGCCGTGTCACCCTGACGGCCGGCGACCTGCCCGAGCTGCCCGGGGTCCTGCGCACAGAGCGCGAGGGCGGCCGCACCCACCTGCTCACCTCCGACGCCGACGCGCTGGTGCGCGAGCTGGTCCGCGCCGGCGCGCCCTTCTCCGGCCTGGAGGTCCGCCCCACCTCCCTGGAGGAGGCGTTCCTGACCATCACCGCCGGGTCCGAGGCCGCCTGACCCGGACCTCCCGGCCACCCCGCCACCCGGACCTCCCTGCCGCCCGGCCACTCCTCCCCCCGAACGCACGCCGGCTCCTCCCGGCCGCCCCGCTCCCCGTGTCCGCTCCGCTGGAAGCCCTTCCGACCGCGCCCGCCACGGTGCGAGCCGCCCTCCGGCCGTCCCCCTTCTCCGAGAGAGGCCCCATGTCGCTCCTTCTCACCCATACCCGGTATCAGTTCATGGAGACCATCCGGGTGCCGATCGCGCTGATCGGCAACGGCTTCTTCCCCGCCGCCTCGATGCTCTTCTTCGTGGTCCCCTTCGCCGGAGGCGATCCCCTCGGGGCGACGCTGGCCTCCGCGTCGATGATGACCTTCGCGGTGATGACGGGCAGCCTGTTCACCCACGGCACGGGCGTCTCCGCCGACCGGGAGCAGCCCTGGGACCCCTATGTCCGCACGCTGCCCGCCGGGCCCTGGCCCCGGCTCGGCGGCCGGGTCCTCAACGCGCTGCTCTTCACCCTCATCGGGGTGCTGCCGGTGCTCGTCATCTCCGCGCTGTTCACCGAGGCCACCGTCACCCCGGGGCGGCTCGCGCTGGGGCTGGGCGCCCTGGTCGTCGCCTCGATCCCGTTCCAGCTGCTCGGTCTCCTCATCGGGTACGCGCTGCCGTTCAAGGCGGCGCTCGCGGTCGTGCAGCTGATCTTCCTGCCGATGGCGGTGGGCGGCGGCCTGCTGACCAACCCGGTGGACGCCCCCGCCTTCATCGACGCGATCGCGCCCTTCCTGCCCACCCGGGGCGCGGTCGAACTGGTCTGGGCCGCGGTCGGCTACGGCTCCCCCCGGCCGCTGACGATGGCCATGTTCGCCGTCTGGACCGCCGCCGCCGGGGCGCTGGCGGTCTGGGCCTACCGCCGCGACGAGGGCCGCCGCTTCTCCTGAGCCCTCCGCGCCGCGCTGCGGAGAACGAGACCCCTGAGCGACCCGGACGACCCGGACCGTCCGGGATCTCCGGAAAGACAGGTGAGCCCGCCGCCCCGCCGCCCCTCGGCGGGGCGGCGGGCTCAGGCCGTGCCCTGACCGGGCACGGGCGAGCCCTGCCCGTCCCGGCGGTCCCGCGCCCGGAACGCCGCCGCCTTGGCGCGGTTGCCGCAGCCGCGCATGTCGCACCAGCGGCGGGAGCGCCGGTGCGAGGAGTCGACGTAGAGGCGGGTGCAGAGGTCCGCCTCGCACTCGCGGATCAGCGCGGCGCGGGGACCGCCGAGCAGTTCGACGGCGTCCCGCGCCGCGGTGGCCAGAGCGGCTCCCAGATCACCGGTCCGCTCCAGCCCGCCGTCGTCGCGCAGCCTGACGCCGACCGGCGCCCGTCCGGCGGCGCGGTTGAGCAGTTCGCGGTCGGCCGCCTCGAACGGGGAGCCGTCACGGGCGGCGGACGCCAGCCGGTAGATCGCCTCGCGCACCGTCGCCGCCCAGGCCAGATCCTCGTCGCTCACGGCGGGCTCGGCGTCCAGGAGCCGTGCGGCGACCGTCCACCGGGCGAGATCCGCCGGCGTCTCCAGCAGGTCGACGCGTCCGGTCCGGCGCCGGCCCACCGTCCCGGCCAGGTCCAGGCCGAGGTTCCCACTCACGAAGGTGAACTCCATCGCTCCATCGTAACCGCATTGACAGGTTATTTCGCGGACTGCCAGAGTGATTAACCGTTGATTACGGTTACTCCGCAGGAGGAATCCATGGCGCTCCCGGCCCCCACCGGCACGACCGCCGCGCCCGCCCGCGCACCGCGGCGGTACGGCCCGCGCCACCGCTGGACCGTGCTCGCCGTGGGCGTGGCCGCGCAGGCGAGTTTCTCGGCGATGTTCTCCGGCATCCCGGTCACCGGGATCACGATGCGCTCCGGTTACGGGCTGTCCACCGGCACGCTCGGCCTGGTCCTGGGCTGCCTCGGGCTGGGCGTGGCGGTGTCCGACATCGTGTGGGGGCTGCTGACCGACCGGTTCGGCGACCGGCGGATCCTGCTGGCCGGGCTGGTCTCCACCGGCGCGCTGCTGGCGCTGATGGCCGCCGCCGTCACGCCCGGCGACCAGGCCGGGGTTCCGCTGCTGGCCGTGTGCATGCTGGCCGCCGGGGCGCTGGGCGGCAGCGTCAACGCCTCCTCCGGCCGGGCGGTCATGACCTGGTTCACCGACGGGAGCCGCGGTTTCGCCATGAGCATCCGCCAGACCGCGATCCCGGCGGGCGGTGCCGTGGGGGTCGTCCTGCTGCCGTGGCTGGCCGCGGCGTACGGTTTCCGCGCGGTCTACGCGGTTCCGGCCGTGTTCTGCCTGCTGTCCGCGGCGGCGGCCTGGCGCTGGCTGCACGGACCGGACCGGTCGCCCGCCCCCGCGGCGGACCGGGCCGGACCGGGACGCTCGCCCCTTCTGCGCTGGGACGTCTGGCGGCTGGCCCTGGCCAGCGGCCTGCTCACCGTCCCGCAGATCGCCGTGCTGTCCTTCACCGCCATCTTCCTCCACGACGCCAAGGGCTCCGGCGTGGCACTGGCCAGCCTGACCGTCCTGATCGCCCAGCTCGGGGGCGGTGCGGCGCGCATCTGGACCGGCAGGTACAGCGACCGGCGCGGTGACCGCCGCACCGTCATCCGCGGCATCGGGATGCTCACCGCGCTGGCCATGGCCGGCGCGGCCGTCCTCACCCACGCGCCCACTCCGCTGACCGTCACCGCCCTGGCGCTCGGCGGCCTGCTGGCCAACGCCTGGCACGGCGTCGCCTACACCGAGATCGCCGCCATGGCGGGCGCGGACCGGGCGGGGACCGCCCTCGGCCTGGAGGGCACCACGATCTTCGCCGCCGCGTTCCTCACCCCGCTCCTCATCCCCGCGGTCCTCGCCGCCGCCTCCTGGGAGGCGGTATGGGCGCTGGCCGCCGTGGCTCCGCTGCTCGCCGTCCTCCTCGCCCCCGGCGGCCCGCGCTCCCCGCGCCGATGACCCTCCGGCCGGGTCCGCCGCGCGAGGAGCGGCGGACCCGCTCACCCGGCGTTCCGGCCGCCCGCAGCGCGAGGAGCGGCGCC
>NZ_CDRNDK010000296.1:0-8253 GCF_977012225.1 Planomonospora algeriensis
AGGGCCGTACGTCTGCGAACGAACCCACTCAAAACATCAACTCGCCGGGGCCCTGTGGTGCAGGAGGGGGGCGGAGGGCTGAATCTGGGCAAGGTTCTGGAGCTTGCCGGAAAAGCGGGGTACGCCACGGCCCAGGGAGGCTCATGGACGACTACGCTCACAAAAACCGTTACCACTGCACCCCGAGAATTCCGGTGGATCGCACCGGTTGCCATTTCGGATTACATAATGGTGCGCAGAGTGTGGGAGACTCCGGGTGGTCACCTTTGTGCAGCCAGTGACACGATCGCCAAGGTTCCCAAAGGGGTGGCGCTCTGTGACTGGCCTCAGAATGAAGACGTCTTCTCTGCCTGTGGCCTTCCTCGCTCCAGTCGCGGCGGTGGCGGGACGCCGGGCGCTGTGGCTCCCCCCACCCCGGCCCCTCAGCCGGTGACGTCCGTCCACGGCCTACCGGACGGAACCGTGCTGCACACGACCGACACCCAGCGTATCTACAAGATGGTCGGTGGGGCTCCGGTCTGGCAGGCCACCTGCGCTGATGGTATTTGCCAGCCGCAGTCGCGTCCTACCACGCAGTCCGTCATCGACGCCGGACCCGCCACCCCGCGTAACGGGGCGTCGGCCGTCGATCAGCGAGGCAATGTCTATCTGTTCGTCGGCGGAGCGCCCATCTGGCAGGACTCCTGCGCCGCCCCGGTGAACTGCGGCACACCGGTCAAGGTGTCGAGCTGGTCGATCGATGCCCGCGACCATATGAATCGCGTGCCGGCCGACGGCAATCTCGTCCAGGCCAAGGCCGGGGCGACCGATCTGCCGGTGGCGATGACGATCGGTGGCGCGCTGATTCCCTTCGCCGATCCGCAGGAGGTGATCGACGTCGGCCAGGGCGGCAACTGGCAGCAGCGAGTCGTCGCGATCAGCGCCAACAGCTACAACCTTCTCGGATTCAACCCGGCCGACGGCACGCTCCTGCAGGGAACCGGTGGAGGCGTGTCCGGACCTGTGGCGATGGCAGCGGGCGGCGCGTTCATCCCGTTCGCCGATCCGCAGGAGGTGATCGACGTCGGCCAGGGCGGCAATTGGGCGTCCAAGGTCCGCGCCATCCCCCTCCGGGTCTTCAACGCGCGTCCTCGCGTCCCTTCGGACTCGACCCTGATCCAAGGAACCGGCGGAGGCGCGTCCAGCCCCGTGGCGACGATTGTCGGCGGTGCTCGGGTCGACTTCGCCAGCCCCCAGGAGGTCATCGACAGCGGCTACAGCGCCGACTGGCAGCCGATCGTCCGGATCATCCCCGCTCGGGCGTTCAACACGATGTCGACGAAGATCGCTGACGGGACGCGCCTCAAGAAGGCGGGCTCGCCCAGCCAGGGTGGAATCATCGGCGGTGCGAGCATCGACTTCCACAGCATGGCCGAACTGGAAGCGGCCGGATACGGCCCCCGACCCATGCAGGTGGTACCGGGACGGGTCTGGGACGCACTCACGACCCGGATCGCCGGCGGAACACGGATCAAGGACGCCGACTCCCCCAGCCAAGCCGCGATCGTGGGAGGCGCGAAGATCCCGTTCAACAGCATGGAAGAACTCACCCAAGCCGGCTACGGCGACAAACCCATGCAAGTAGTACCAGGACGGGTCTGGGACGCACTCACGACCCGGATCGCCGACGGCACCTACGTCAAGTCGCCCGACTCGGCCGCGGTATGGCTGGTCAGCGGCGGACGTAGAACGTCGGCGAGCCAGTCCACCGGGGTACAGGTGATCCCCACCCGCGTCCTGGACGCGATCCCCCTGGCCTGACGTCGGCCGCATGATGCGCCCGGTCTCCTCGTGGGAGGCCGGGCGCATCACTTCGTCACCGCGCGCCGATTCGCGCCGGGCCGGATGGGTGCTCACCAACCATCCGACTCCGGAGGAGCTGCCGGCACGGTGGGCTTCTTCTGGAAGCCGGGGTTTCCCAGAGGCCGGGCATCCAGCGAACCTGGACGACTCCAGCCCGCCGCCCTGTGCTCAGGGGACGTCGCCGTGAGCGAGGGCGAGCAGGGCCAGGGTACGGGCGGCGGTGACGACCTGGGAGATCGGCACGAACTCGTCGGGGCCGTGCGCACGGTCGATGTCGCCGGGGCCGTACTGCACGGCCGGGATGCCGCCGAGCCCGGTGAGCAGCCGCAGGTCGCTGCCGTACGGGGCGCCCCAGACCCCGGGCGGGGCACCCGCCGCCGCCGTATGCGCCTCGGTCAGCCGGGCCAGCAGACCGCCGTCGTCGGCGGGCAGGCGGCCGGAGGCGTACTGGCCGCCCCACCACTCCACCTCGACCGGATGGGCGGACAGCCACGCGTCGGCCGCGCAGACGCGGGCGACCGTCTCCTCCAGTGCGGCCCGGGCGGCCTGGACGGACTCGTCGAGCGCGACACCGAGCCGCCCCTCGGCCACCAGCTCGCCGGGGACGGAGGAGGACCAGTCACCGGCGTGCACGCTCCCGATCTCGATCGCGTACGGCAGGGCCCAGCGCCGCATCAGCGGGTCCACCTCGGCGTTGCGCCGCGCCTCCAGCTCGCGCAGCGCCGCGAAGACCGGCCAGAACTTCTCCACCGCGCTCACCCCCGCGTCCCGGCGGGCGGCGTGCGCGGCCCTGCCGGGAATCCGGAGCCGGAACGTCAGCGCGCCGCCGTTGGCGGGCACCACGTCCAGACCGGTCGGCTCCGGGATCACGCAGGCGTCGGCCCGCCAGCCGCGGCGCAGCAAGGCGTAGGAGCCGAGCCCGCCGTCCTCCTCCCCGGCCACGCAGGCGATGAGCACATCGCCGCGCGGCCGGGCCCGGCGCAGGGCGCGCACCGCGAACAAAGCGGCGACCAAGCCGCCCTTCATGTCGCAGGCGCCCCGGCCGTACAGCAGGCCGTCCTCGACCCGGCCGCTGTAGGGATCGTCGCTCCAGGCGGCGAGATCGCCGGGCGGGACGACGTCCACGTGCGCGGTGAGCATCAGGGATCGGCCGCCGCCGGCGCCGGGCAGCCGTCCGACCAGCCCCCATGCCTGGGCACGCGGAACCTCCATGCCGGGGAAGTCCGCTTCGGCGGCCAGGTCGTCCACCGGGATGGGCCAGTGGTCGACTTCCAGACCCTCCGCTCGCAGCCACTGCGCCAGTCGCTCCTGGATGACGGACTCGCCGGGAGAGCCGCCGACGCTCGGGAGGCGGACCAGCTCGGCCAGGAGATCGGTCATCGCGGCCTCCTCGCTCTCGAGCGCGGCGATCACCCCGGCGGCGTCCATCGCGGCGTCGCCGGTGGTCCCTCCGGCGGCTCCTGTCCCCTCGGCGGCTCTCACGGGCTCCTCCATCGGCTCTCACGGTCGGATACGGCGGGCTTCCCCGATCAGGACCCGGTCAGGGCCGCCGGGTCAGGTATCCGCCCATGGTGCGGAAGACCTCGGTGGCGGGCAGGTCGGCGCCGTCCTCGGTACGGACACGCTCGATGACCAGCCCGTGGCTGCGCCCGCGCCGCGCTTCGGCACCGGCCACGATGACCACGCCGTCGCCCTCACGGATGAAGACGCGGCCGGGGGTGCCTCCGTAGATCGCCTTGGAGACCGATGCCTTCAGCACACGCAGGCGTTCTCCCCTGTAGTAGGTGAAGGCGTTGGGATACGGGTCGGATTGCGCCCGGACGAGCCGGGTGATGTCCTCGGCCGGCCAGGTCCAGTCGATGTTGCCGTCCTCGATGGACCGCTTGTGGAAGAAGCTGGCCTTGGAGCGGTCCTGCGGCGTCCAGTCGGTCCGCCCGGAGGCGATGAGTCCGAGCGCCTCGGTGACGACGGGCTCGATCAGGTCCACGGTGCGGTGGAACAGGTCGGTGGCGGTGTCCTCTGGGCCGACCGGGACGGCGCGCTGCAGGACGATGTCTCCGGCGTCCAGCTCCTCGTCCATCATGTGCGCGGTGACGCCGACCTCCTTCTCTCCGTTGATCAGCGCCCAGATCAGCGGGGAGAATCCGGCGTAGGCGGGCAGCAGGGAGTCGTGCACGTTCAGCGTGCCGTACCGGGGAAGGGTGAAGATCTCCGGCGGGATCCAGGTGCGCCAGTTGTTGGCGACGATGAGGTCCGGGCGGGCCTCCTTGAGCCGGAGCATCAGCTCCTCGTCGTCGGGCCGGTTGCGCAGCAGCACCGGGATGCCGTGCTCCTCGGCCAGTTCGGCGACCGAGTCGCTCCAGATCCTCTCGTAGGCGTGATCGCTCCCGGGGTGGGTCACGACGAGCACGACCTCGTGGCCCGACCTCAGGAGCGCCTGCAATGTGCGGTGCCCCCAGGTCTGGTAGCCGAGCATCACGATCCGCATGGCGCCTCCTTGTGAGGGGAACGAGGAAAGGTTAGGCTCGATTTAATTAGGTGAGGCTAACCTAAACGATATATCGGATCATTGGAAGCCCGCCGGCCGAGAACGACCGAGCACACGCTGCGAGAACCTTCCTCCATGTCGCATGTCCAGCTCCTGGAAAGGCATTAGATGTCCCCCTCGGAGAACCATGTCCATGATCTTGTCGGCATCGGCTTCGGACCGTCGAACCTGGCCCTGGCGATCGCACTGAGGGAGCACGGCACGCGGACGGGTGAGCCGATCGACGCGGTGTTCCTGGAGAAGCAGACGGCCTTCGGGTGGCACCGCGGCATGCTCCTGGAGGGCGCGACCATGCAGGTCTCCTTCCTGAAGGACCTGGTCACCATGCGGAACCCGACGAGCGAGTTCAGCTTCCTGTGCTATCTGCGCGACCGGGGACGGCTCGCCGACTTCATCAACCACAAGACGATGTTCCCCTCACGGATGGAGTTCCACGACTATCTCGAGTGGGCGGCGGCTCCCTTCGCCGACCAGGTCGAGTACGGCTCGGAGGTCGTCGCGGTCGCCCCGGTCGTCGTCGACGGGGTGGTCGAGTTCTTCGACGTGGTCGTGCGGCGCGGCGGGAGCCCCGACGAGCTGGCCACCCGCCGCACACGCAACCTGGCGATCGCCACCGGGCTGGAGCCGTTCCTGCCGGAGGGGGCGGTGAGCGGCGAGCGCGTCTGGCACAGCGAGGAACTGCTCACCCGGGTGCCCGCGCTGCGCGACCCGAAGCGGATGATCGTGGTCGGGGCCGGGCAGAGCGCGGCCGAGGTCACCGACTACCTGCACGGCTCCTTCCCCGAGGCCGAGGTATGCGCCGTCTTCGCCAAATACGGCTACACCCCCGCCGACGACAGCTCCTTCGCCAACCGCATCTTCGACCCCGCGGCGGTCGACGACTTCTACGCCTCCTCCGAGGGGGTGAAGGAGCTGCTGCGGGGTTATCACGCCTCGACCAACTACTCGGTGGTCGACCTCGACCTCATCGACGAGCTCTACCGGCGCCACTACCAGGAGAAGGTGCGAGGCACCGAACGGCTGCGCATCCTCAACGCCTCCCGGCTCACCGGCGTCACCGCGGACCGGACCGGCCTGCGGGCCACGGTGGAGTTCCTGCCCACCGGGGAGCACACGGAGCTGGACGCCGACGTGCTGGTCTACGCCACCGGCTACCGGCCGGGCGACCCCCTCACCCTGCTCGGCGAGGCGGGCGCGTACTGCCGCCGGCTCCCCGGGGGCGGGCTGCGGATCGGGCGTGACTACCGGGTGGCCACCACCGAGGCGATGCGCTGCGGCATCTACGTGCAGGGCGCCACCGAGCACACGCACGGCCTCACCTCGACGCTGCTGTCGGCCACCGCCGTACGGGTCGGCGAGATCGTCCGGTCGATCGCCGAACGGCTGCACGGCGAGGGCCGGGACGACCGGAGCGACCAGGACCGCTACGCGCTCCGGCGCTGACGGGCCGGCCCCGGAACGTCTCCCGGGGACGTTCCGGGGCCGTGCCCGCCGGCCCGCTCGACGCGGCGGGGCGAAGACCGGCGGGCGAGGACCGGCGGGAGGAGTGTCAGGTCCGCTCGGCGCGGGCGAGCTGCCACAGCAGGAACGGCGCGCCGAGCACCCCCGTCACCACGCCGACGGGCAGGACCATGTCGGTCAGGAGACGCTGGCCGATCAGATCGCTGACCAGCACGATCACCGACCCGGCGAGGGCGGAGGCGGTGACCGGCGGAGCGGCGGCGCGGGTCAGCCGCTGGGTGATCTGCGGTGCCGCCAGCGCGACGAACAGGACGGGGCCGGCCGCGGCGGTGGCGAACGCGGCGAGCGCGGCCCCGCACAACATGACGATCATGCGGGTGCGCTGCACCGGGATGCCCAGGGCGTCGGCCACCTCGTCGCCCAGGCTCAGCGCCCGTTGGGGCCGCACCAGCAGCAGGACCACCGGCACCAGCACCGCCAGGGCCGGCGCCAGCGGCCGGGCGTGCGCCCAGCCCCGGTCGTTGAGGTTGCCCACCAGCCAGCCCAGCACCTGCTGCGCCTGGTACGGCTCCGCCCGGCTCAGCAGGTAGTAGGTGAGGCTGACGCACATCCAGCTGACGCCGATGCCCACCAGCACGATCCGGTATCCCGTGGTGCCCCGGTTCCAGGCCAGCAGGTAGATCAGCAGCCCGGCGGCGAGGGCGCCGACGAGCCCCAGCGTCTGCGAGCCGAGTCCGGGACCGGCGCCGAGAACGATCCCGGCGGTCACGGCGACGCCGGCTCCCTGGGTGATGCCGAGCATGTCCGGGCTGGCCAGCGGGTTGCGGGTGACGGTCTGGAAGAGCGCGCCGGCCATGCCGAACGCTGCTCCGGCGAGCAGGGCCACGGCGGCCCGGGGCAGTCGCAGCTCCTGCACCACGAACACGGCGGCGGGATCGTCGCCCGCGCCCCACAGCGCGGGCACCACGTCGGTCAGCGGGACGGTGTAGTCGCCGGTGCCGATGCCGACGGTCAGGCAGAAGACTCCGGACGCGGCGGCGGCCAGGGCCAGCCAGACCAGCGCGAGCCGCGGGCGCAGGAAGCCGGAGACGGCGGGCCGGGCCAGCCGGAAGGCGACACGGCCGGGGGCGCGGGCGATCGTGAGGGGGGACGTCTTCGCGGACGCCTTCGAGGACACCTTCAAGGATGCTTTCGAGGATGAGGACCCTGCCGAGGGCCCTGCCGGGGATGGTGCGGAGGGTGCCGGGGGAACGGGCGCGGGCACGGCCGGGAGCCCTTCCGGAGACATGCTCGGGAGCCCTTCCGGAGGCGCGGTCACAGTTCCGCGAGCCGGCGTCGGCGGATCAGGGCGATGAAGAACGGCGCCCCGAGGAACGCGGCGACCAGGCTCACATCGATCTCCTGCGGGCGCGCCACGACGCGGCCGATGACGTCGCCCACGAGCAGCAGGGACGGCGCGAGCAGCATCGAGGCCGGCAGCAGCCAGCGATGGTCGGGCCCGGTGATCATTCGGGCCACGTGCGGCACCACCAGCCCGACGAAGACGATCGGCCCGGTCACCGCCACCGCCGCACCGGTCAGCAGGGTGACGGCCAGGGCGACGCGCAGGCGGACCAGGCCCACCCGGTGTCCCAGCGCGGTGGCGACGTCGTCACCGAGGGAGATGCTGTTGAGGGCGGGCGCGGCGCTCAGCGCCAGCAGCGCGGCGAAGGCGATGAACGGCAGGACGGTGAGCAGCACCCCGTGGTCGTGCCCGGTCAGGGACCCCGACGACCAGTAGCGGTAGCGGTCCAGCGCCTCGGGGTCGGTCAGCGCGATGCCGCTGGTCAGCGAGTCCAGCAGGTAGGTGACCGCGACTCCGGCCAGGGCCAGCTTGAGCGGGGAGGCTCCGCCGCGGCCCCGGCTGCCCAGCAGGTAGACCACGACGGCGGCGAGCGCGGCGCCGCCGAAGGCGAACCAGAGGGAGGTCAGCAGCCCGGTGAGGCCGAGTACGCCGACGGCCGTGACGGTGCCGAAGGCCGCGCCCGCGCTGACGCCCAGCAGTCCGGGATCGGCCAGCGGGTTGCGGGTCAGGCCCTGCATGACCGCCCCGGCCAGGCCCAGCGCCGCCCCGGTGAGCACGGCGACCAGGGTGCGGACGGCCCGGGTGCCCCGGACGATGGCCTCCACCTCGGCGTCGAGCCGCGGGTGACCGGGGTCGGTGAGGGCGCGGACCACCTGGTCGAGGGGGATGGCCCGGCTCCCCACCGCCAGGGAGAGCAGGCACAGGACGGCGAGCGTCCCCGCAGCCGCGATGATCAGCAGCGGGCGCCGCATCCGCCAGGATGCGGCCGGGGCCGGGAAGGAGGAGAGCACTGTGCCGGCCGGCGGCGTACCGGACAGGCCCGTACCGGCCGCGCCCG
>NZ_CDRNDK010000297.1:0-8202 GCF_977012225.1 Planomonospora algeriensis
GCCGCCCTCCGGCTCCGCGCCGCCGCCCGGTCGGGCCGGCTGACGGTCTTCACCGCGCTGCCCGTCCCGGACGAGCTGGCCGCGGCCGTACGGCGCACCGGCGCGGAACTGGTGATGCACGACTTCGCCTGGCTGCGCGGCCGGCCGCTGCACGATCCCGGCCCGCAGGAGCGCACCGTCGTGCTGGGCACCTCTCTGGTCCGCAACGGCCTGATCCACCGCGAGCGCTACTTCGCCTGGCTGGCCGGGCTCGGCGCGGCCGGGCCCGTCGCCTACTTCCCGCACCGGCGGGAGGACCCCGACGACCTCGCCCGGGTCGGGCGGCAGCCCGGCGTCACCGTCTACGGCGACGCGGGCCCCGCCGAGATGACCCTGCGCGGGCTGGCCGCGGAGCAGCGGGTGCTGAGCCTGCCCTCCACCGCGGTCACCTCCCTGCGGGTCCTGCTCTCGGCGCGGGGCGTGACCGTGGAGACGGTGCAGGTCCCCGACGAATGGTGGACCCCCCGGGCGGCGCCGTCGCTCCGGTCCCATCTTTCGATGTTCGCCCATCACGACACTGGAGCCGTTCGTTGAAGGTCCTGGCCGTGGCCGACTCGGATTCCTACCTGAAGTGGGCGGCCTGCCTGCTCGCGGGCCTGCCCGGAGGGTGCACGACGGAACTGGCGGTGCTCCGCACCCCCATCACGCCGTCGCCGGCCCAGATCCGCGCGGCGGTCTCCGGCTCGGCGCCGGGCCGCGCGTCCGGTGCGGCGGCCGGCCCGCCGGTGCTGTCGGCCCGGGGGCTGCGCCGTACGGCCGAGCGGTTCCGGCCGGACGCGGTACTGGTCGCCTGCACCGGGCCCGTGGTGGACGTCCTGACCGCCGAGGTGCTCGCGGGGCTGTCCCCCAGGCCGGTATTCGTGACCGGCTTGCCCGGGATCTCCGTCCCGGCCACCGAGAAGGCCTGGCTCTTCCGGAGCGGGTGCGACCTGTTCGTGCTGCACAGCGGGCGGGAGGTCGAGGAGTTCTCGGAAGTGGGCAGGAGACTGGGCGGGGGCGGGCAGGTGGGGCTGGCCCGGCTGCCCTTCCTGCGCACCGGCGGTCCCGCCGATCCCCTCGGTCCCGCCGCTTCCGGTGGACACGAGCGCTTCGGCGGCCTCGACGGCCGTGGTGCCCCCGGTGCTCCCGGGGTGCAGGAGGGCGCGGCCGCCCCGGTACGGCCGCGCGACCGGGTGGTGTTCGCCACCCAGGCCAAGGTGCCCCGGCGGCGCGAGGACCGCGAGCGCGTCCTGCTCGCGCTGGCGAGCCTGGCCGAGCGGCGCCCGGACCTGGACGTGGTCGTCAAGCTCCGGGCTCTGGCCGACGAGCGCCAGACGCACAACGAGCGCCACCACTACCAGCGCCTGTGGCAGGAGCTCGGCGGGCGCTCCGATGCCCTCCGCTTCGCGGCCGGCCCGATGCACGAGCACCTGGCCGCCGCGGCGGGGTTCGTCACGGTCAGCTCGACCGCCGCGCTGGAGGCCATCGCCTGCGCGGTGCCGCTGCTGGTGCTGTCCGACTTCGGGGTCAGCGCCGAAATGATCAATCTCGTCTTCGAGGGGAGCGGAGTCCTCGGCACCCTGGAGGACCTGTCCGAGGGGCGTTTCCGCACGCCGGACGAGGCGTGGTGCGAGGCCAACTACTTCCACGGCGACGGGGAGAGCGACTGGACCGGCCGTCTGGTCTCCCTGGTCGGGCAGGCGCGCTCCGGCCGGCTGACGCCCGCGGCCTCGCTGCTCGATGGACCCGGGTACGCCGCCGCCCGGCGCCGTGCCCGGCTGCGCGTGGAGGTACCGCCCGATGTGCTCCGGATCGGCTACCGGGCCAAGCGGCGGATGCGCCGCTACCTCAAGGCGCTCGGCTGAGGAGAAGCGCCGGGCCGGCACGAGGCACGGGGCCGCCGCCGGGCGCGGTGCCGGATCACACGGTTCACACGGTTCACACGGGGCACGGACGGGGGGGGTGCATTTGATGGAGGTGGCGGACCATGTGCTCGGCGCGCCCGGCGTCCTCGACGGCCGGTGACGCGCGGCGGCTGGAGGCGCTGCGTGCCACGGGTCTGCTCGGCGCCCCCGAGGTGCCCTCCCTGACCCGGCTGGCCGATCTGGCCGCCACGCTGCTGGAGGCGCCCGCCGCGCTGGTGGCCCTGGCGGACACCGAGGAGCAGGTGGTTCTCGGCGCGGCGGGGCCCGCCGTACGGCCGGGGACACGGCGGACCCCCCTGCGGGACTCCCTGTGCGGGCGCGTCGTGGCGCGGGACGCGCCGCTGGTCGTGCCCGACGTCCGGGGTGACGCCCGGACCGGAGGGCGGTGGCGCGGTGATCCGGCGGTCCCCGGGCTGGAGGCGGGGTCGTGCGCCGGGTTCCCGCTCCGCGCGCCGGACGGCGGGGTCCTGGGGGGCGCTGGGGGTGATCGGCGGCCGGGCCCCGGCGGTGGCGGGCGGCGCAGCTGGACGCGGCCGAGGACATCGCGGCGATGGCCGAGGCGGAGATCGGGTCGCGGCTCGCCGAGGGCGAGGCGCTGCTGGCGGAACGCCGGTCGCGCGCGGTCCTCGACCGGGCCCATGACGCGTTCGTCTCCATGGACGCCGAAGGAGCCGTGACGGAGTGGAACGCCGCGGCCGAGCGGTTGTCCGGCCGGCCGCGGGCGGAGGCCCTGGGCCGGCGGATGAGCGACCTGATCATTCCCCCGCGGCTGCGGCAGGCGCACGAGCGGAGCCTGCGGCGGGTGCGCGAGACGGGCGGGTCGGCGCTGGCCGGCCGGAGGCTGGAACTGGCGGCCGTCGACCGGGACGGCCGGGAGTTCCCCGTCGAGCTGGCGATCCAGGCCGACACCGAGCACGGCGAACCGGTCTTCCACGCGTTCCTGCACGACGTCACCGTGCGCCGGACGGCCGAGGAGGAACTGCGACGGGAGCGGACCTTCCTGGCGGCGCTGCTCGACAGCCTGGAGGCCGGGGTGGTCGCCTGCGACGCCGACGGCAGGGTGGCGCTGTTCAACCGGGCGCTGCGCGCCGTGCTCCGGGCCTCCGAGCAGCCGCTGGACGCCCGGGAGTGGGCCGAGACCTACCACCTGATGGCTCCGGACGGGCGCACGCTGCTCCGCCCGCAGGAGGTGCCGCTGGCGCGGGCGTTCGCCGGAGAGCGGGTCGAGGGCGAGCAGATGGTGGTCTCCGCGCCGGGTCTCCCGCCACGCCGGTTCCTGGTCAACGGCCGCCCGATCGACGCCTCCGACGGGAGCCGGCTGGGCGCGGTGGCGGTCATGCAGGACATCACCGACCGGCACCGGACCGAGGTCCTGCGCGACGCGCAGCGGGCCGTCGCGGAGGCGCTGGCCGACGCGTCCTCCGCCGAGGAGGCCGCCGGCTGCGTGGTCGCCGCAGTCGCCCGGGGGCTGGGCTGGGCCTGCGGCGAGTACTGGCACGTCGGCGACGACGGCGCCGCCATCGTCCGCACCGCCTCGTGGACCGCGCCGGGGCGGGATCTGTCGGGGTTCACCGGTGACGAGCGGGTCGCGTTCCGCTCCGGCGTGGGCCTGCCCGGCCTGGTGTGGGCCACCGGCAGGGAGGTCTGGGTCCGGAACCTGCCGTCCGATCCCCTCGGCTTCATCCGCCGGGAGGCCGCGGCGCGGACCGGGCTGCACGCGGCCGTCGGCCTGCCGGTGCGCAGCGGCCGGGAGCCGCTGGGCGTGCTGGCCTTCTTCGCCGAGACCATCGAGGAGCCGGACCGGGAGCTGGTCGCCCTGCTCGACGGCGTCTGCGCCCACCTCGGGCACCACCTCGAACGCCGCCGCGCCGAGGAGCTCGCCCTGGCGCTGGAGGCCGGCCGCCGCCACTTCGACCGGATCATCAGCCAGCTCAACGACTACGTGTGGACCCTCGAGGTCTTCCCCGACGGCACGTTCCGCGCGGTGTACGCCAGCCCGGACGCCGGCGGGATGTTCGGCGGCCGGCCGGCCGAGGGCGCCGACGTGCTGGAAGCGGCGCTCCCCCGCGTCCACCCGGAGGACCGGGCGGCCGTGGACTCCTACCTGCGCGTGCTCGCGTCCGGGGAGGCGGCGGAGACCGTGTTCCGGTTCCGCGGCCTGGACGACGTCACCCGCTGGCTCTGGTGCCGCGCCCGGCCCCGCCGAGAGGACGGCCGCCTGCTCGTCGACGGCATCTCCAGCGACGTCACCGAGCACTACCGGCTGGCGGAGGAGCGCGAACGCCTGCTGGCGGAGGAGCAGCGGCAGGTCGAGCGCCTGCGGGACCTGGACCGGATGAAGGACGAGCTGGTGGCCGTGGTCAGCCACGAGCTGCGCTCCCCGATCGGCGCCATCCGGGGCTACACGGAGATGCTGCTGGACGATCCCGGCCTGGCCGGCGAGCGGCGGTCGTTCACCGAGGTGATCGACCGCGAGAGCGAGCACCTGCAGCGGCTGGTCGACGACCTGCTGGACCTGGCGCGTTTGGACGCCGGGCGGGTCGGCGTCGACCCGCGGCCGGTCTCCCTGGCCCGCCTGGTGCGCAGCGCCGTCGAGGACCACCGGCCCGCGACCGTCGTCAAGCGGCTCACCCTCACCGCCGACGTGAACGGTCACCTGCCGGTGCGCGCCGATCCCGTACGGCTCCGCCAGGTGCTCGACAACCTGCTCTCCAACGCGGTCAGATACACGCCCGCCGGCGGCTCCGTCACCGTCACCGCCGGATGCGAGGGCGACGAGGCGGTCGTCGCCGTCGCCGACACCGGCATCGGCATCCCCGTCGACCAGTACCCGCGCCTGTTCGACCGGTTCTTCCGCGCCTCCACCGCCCAGGAGGCCGGGATCGAGGGCACCGGCCTGGGCCTGTCCATCACCAAGGCGATCGTCGAGGCGCACGGCGGGAGCGTCGCCGCCGCCCCGCGCCAGGGCGGCGGCACCGTCTTCACCGTCCGCCTGCCCGCGGGAGGACCCACGGGAGGACCCGCCGGAGGACCGGCTCGGGGGAGCTGAACCCTCCTCCGCCCGTCAGGAGCGCGCCCGGGACAGCCGCCGCCGCAACCTGGCCAGCGTTCTGGAACCGGGTGCGGCGGGACCCGCGGGCAGCAGGCCCAGGGCGGTCAGGCGCTGCCGCTTGAAGTAGCGGGCCGGGCCGTGGGCGTCCAGGTAGGCGGCGGCCTCCGCGCGCAGCTCCGGGTAGGCCTCGCTCTGCATGCAGTAGCCGACCGCGCGCACCAGCGCCCGGACGTCGACCGGCGGAGGCCGGTCGAGCGACCCGTCCGGCCGCAGCCGGGGCAGGAGGGCGTCGGTGATCGTGACGGGCACGCGGTTGCTGTTCTCGTACGGCGTGAGCCGTTCCAGGACCAGTTCCCCGCCGACGGTGGCCGCCTCCAGGCCGAAGTGGCGCCGGGCGGTGAGCAGGGCGGTGGAGAAGCAGCCCACCACCGGCTCCGGGCGGAGCGCCGCGAAGCACGACTCGGCGGGGACGGTCCCGTCCGCCACCGAGAGCCGGACGCCGAGTTCCGCGGCCACCTCGCGCAGCCGGCGCGCGTGCCGCCGCCCGGCGGCCGGATGCGGTTTGAACAGCACCGACTCGCAGCCCCGCGCGGCCAGGGCGCGCAGCATGTCCGCGTACAGCCCGTCCTCCTCGGCGGGGGTGACGACGCCGAGCGCCGACAGGTACTGCCCGAGGATCATCCCCGTCCCCGTCCCCGTCCCCATCCCCGGCCCGCCGCCCGCCGTGCCGTCCGCCGGTCCCGGGATCCCGCCCAGGAGGCGGAGGAAGGACGGGCCGGAGACCGTCCGCGCCGGCACGCCGTACTCCGAGAGCAGGAGCGGGGCCAGGCCCGGCACCAGGTCGAGATGGAGCAGGCGGGTGATCCGGCCGGCGATCTCGGCGGGCAGCGGGTCGCGGGTCGGGCCGTAGCTCATCAGCCCGTCGGAGTAGACGGTGACGGGGCAGTCCCGCAGCAGCCCCGCGATGGTCCGCGCGGGGGGCACCGCGACGGACTCGACGACGAGCTCGTCCGGGCCGTCGCCCAGCTCCAGGTGGGAGCGGAGCAGCCGGCCCGTCATCGGGACCTCGATGACGCGGGCCCGCCAGTCCGACGGGTGCATCGGGGCGATGATCTCGTTCCACGACCGCACCTCGTCGAAGCGCGGGCGCAGCGCGGCGAAGCCGGGGGCCTCGTCCAGGGCCGGGGTGATCTCCGGGACGGCCGCGTTGTTGGAGACCAGCAGGATCCGGCGGCCGTCGCGCGGCCCGAACGCGCCCTCGTCCAGCGCGGCGGCCAGGGTCGCGGCGCCGAACAGGGTGGAGGCGTAGAACAGCTGGGTCCTCGTGCTCATCGGGTCTCCAGGAGGCGGCGCAGGATCTCCTCGCGCCCGGGGTCCAGGCCGACACCGGGCAGGTCCGCCGGGAGCCGCCGCAGGGCCTCGGCGCCGCGCCGTTCGAATCGGGCGCGCAGCTCGGGGGTGAAGCGTTCGCCCAGCTCCAGGTGGTGGGCGAGCAGCGCGCGGAACTGGCGGACCGCCTTGGGCGCGAACTCCTCGGGAAGGTCGGCGAAGACCAGGTCGAAGGCGTCGAAGAAGTGCAGCTGGCGCTCGTCGCCGACCTGGGTCAGGGAGCCGGGGACCATCCGGCGGTAGAACACCCCGGTCAGGGAGACCACCGCGAACGAGGCGGCCTCGCGGTGCAGCCGCCAGATCCAGGGCCGGTCCTCGGCCGTGTGCAGCCGGCCGGGGAAGGCCAGCAGGTCACCGAGGCCGCGCCGGTAGATCCCGGCCCAGGCGTAGGGGTAGTCGACCATGGTCTTCGACCGGGCCGGCAGGATGTGCTCGCGCGGTTTGAGCACCGTGTTCCGCACGGCCGGCGGCGCCCGGTGGGTCACCCGCCTGCGGCCCTCCGCCTGGACGTGGTCCACCCGGACGAAGTCGCAGCCGAGGTGCTCGATCGCGCCGACGAGGTCGGCGAGGTAGCCGGGGGCGAGCCAGTCGTCGCCGTCCATGAAGCTCACGTAGCGGCCGGAGGCCAGCGAGAGCCCGAGGTTGCGGGCCTCGGCCAGGCCCGCCGGGGTCTCGTTGCGCAGCACGACGAGGCCGGGCAGGTCGTCGCGGAAGTCCTCGACGACCTGCCCGGTGCCGTCCGCCGATCCGTCGTCCACGACGACGAACTCGAAGTCCGGGCGCGCGTTCCGCACGAGCGAGGTGAGCGCGTCGGAGACGTAGGGTTCGGCGTCCCGCACCGGGACGACGACCGACAGCTTGATCAAGGCGGTCCCCCGGCGTCAGACGGTGACGCGGCGCAGCCGGGCCTTGGGGGCCTCCTCGCCGGGGAAGACCCGCTTGACGCCGTCGCCGAGCGCGGTCTCGATGATGCGGATGTCGCGCACCAGGTGCTCCAGGCCGGCCGGCTCCAGCGAGGCGGCGTGGTCGGATCCCCACATCGTGCGGTCCAGGGTGATGTGCCGCTCCACGGTCACCGCGCCCAGCGTGACGGCCGCCAGCGAGATCTGCAGGCCGCGCTCGTGGCCGGAGTAGCCGACGGGCACGCCGTACCGCTCCTGGAGGGTGGTGATCGCGCGGAGGTTGGCCTCCTCCGGGGGGAGCGGGTAGGTGGAGGTGGCGTGCATCAGCACCAGCCGGGAGGTGCCGAGGATCTCCACCGCCCGGTCGATCTCCTCCAGCGTGGACATGCCGGTGGACAGGATGACCGGCTTGCCGGTGGCGGCGAGCGCCCGCAGCAGCTCCAGGTCGGTCACGCCCGCCGAGGCGACCTTGTGCGTGACGACGTCCATGGACTCCAGGAACTCCACCGACGGCACGTCCCAGGGGGAGGCGAACCAGTGCAGGCCGCGCTCGGCGGAGTACTTCGCGATCTCGGTGTACTCGGCGCGGCCGAACTCGGTGCGGAGCTTGTACTCCAGGTAGGTCATGGCGCCCCACGGCGTCTGCCGGATCTGGTCGCGCTGCTCCGGCGGGACGCAGATCTCCGGCGTGCGCTTCTGGAACTTGACGGCCTGGCAGCCCGCCTGCGCGGCCACGTCGATCAGCCGCCGGGCGGTGTCCAGGTCGCCGTTGTGGTTGATGCCGATCTCGGCGATCACGTAGACCGGCTGCCCGGCGCCGACCAGCGCGTCACCGATCGGGACCGGCGGGGGAGAGGCGATCGGGACCGGCCGGGGGGAGGCGACCGGGCGGAGCTCCGCCCGGGGGGCCGGGGCG